>NZ_JBNCKT010000092.1:0-22443 GCF_049841675.1 Micromonospora sp. DT4 | reverse complement strand
GGATACCGCGTCACCCTGGAGAACGCGTCGTGAAGCGAACCAACCGCCTCTGACGCGAAGGGAATCTTCGCGTCAGACCTCGGAGAAGAAGGTGAGCGAACCAGCGACGGCGCCGTCGGAGAGCACCGGGGTGGAGATCGCGTCGACCGTCGCGTCGGGGCTGCCGGCGGAGGCGGCCTGCACCCGCAGCAGTCCACGGGCGAGTCGGCCGGAGGAGAGCGCCAGCAGGGGCGGGATCTTGTCGATCTCGGCCTCGGTCAGCTCGCCCCGGTTGGCGGTGAAATCCAGCAGGCGCAGGCCGCCGTCGAGCAGCGGTCGCCCGATCAGGCCGGCCGGCTCGCCCAGCCAGAGCAGTTGGCAGCCGGCCGTGGAGATGGCCACCACGCGGGTGTCGGCGTCGATCAGCAGGCAGGGCTCGTCGGCCCGGCCCACGGTCGAGGACCACTGGCCGACATTGTCCAACTCCAGCTCTGTCGAGGCTCGCGCCGACGGCACGAACACTTCCGACAGCGAGAGTTCGACGTGGGCCACCGGGCCTCCTATGTACAACGACGGAATGTCCACGCTAGCCGGTCGACGACGGAATCACCGAGCGAGCCAGGTCACCGCACCGCAGCGGACAACCCGGGCGGCCGGCGACGGCGCGGGAGCCGGTGGGTAGGTGGGGGACCGGGGCCGCGTGGTGTCGCCGGTGACGTTACCGGCGGTGGGCCGCCTTGTCAGCGGCCGTTCGGCCCTCCTCGTACCATCGGTAGTCGGCCGATGGACGGTAAGTGCCGTTCAGCCAGGTGCTCGGGTGCTGTGCCACCCGGGCCAACTTTTCGGCTGTGGTCGGGCTGATCCGGTTGCCGCCGGCCACGAGGAGCCGGTCCAGTTCCCGGTGGGTGGCCATGAGGCAGTCCTTCGGGAGGCCGTAGACGCTGATCACGCCGGAACCCACGAAGGTCAGCACGGGCGTCACCGGGATGGTCAGTCCCACCGCGTCGGAGAGGGCCTTGCTGGCCCGCTTGGCGTCCCGCCGGGCCTCGGTGACGTACGGGGGCCGCTTGCCGTTGATCTGCACGACGTCCCCGGCGACGAGCACCCGGGCCCGGCCGTGGTCGGCGATGGTCACCGCGAACAGGCCGCTCGGCCCGATGGCGAGGAAACCGGCGCGGTCGTCCTGGGCGCGGTCGAGCAGAACGTCCGACACGTCGGTGCGGGGCCACTCGATGACGTGCCAGGACGGCCCGAGGTGGTCGAGTTGGCCGAGCGCCCGCGCGCCGGCCGCCTCCAGCCGACGGGCGCCCCGCTCGGCACGGCGGCGGCGGGCCCATTCGAGCGGTGTGGGGCGGACCGGTTCGAGAGCCCCCGGCGTCTCGACGCGGGGGTGGGGCACCGCGATGGGCGGCAGTGCCCGGGCGGTCGGTACGGCTCGTCGTGCGGGAAAGACAGTCATCGTCGTCGACCTCCGGCAAAAGGTCCCTCGAAGTTATCTTCTCACTACCCTACGTTGACACTCCCGGTGTTCGGCAAGCCGGAGCGCCGGAGTGACTGTGGATGAATGCCATATTCATCCACAGGTCTTTTCTCGGATGCCGCCAAACCCTGCCCTACGCTGCGGTAGTGACCCACTACGTCGACAGTGAAGTCGGCCGGCTCGGCACCGTGCTGCTGCACCGGCCTGGCCCGGAACTGGCCCGGCTCACCCCTCGCAACAACGACTCGCTCCTGTTCGACGCGATCCCCTGGGTCGGCCGCGCACAGGAGGAGCACGACGCCTTCGCGGCCGCGCTGCGCGAGCGCGGGGTCGAGGTGCTCTACCTCGCCGCCCTGCTGGCCGAGACACTGGCCGTCGAGGACGCTCGCGCCGAACTGACCGAGCAGGTGCTGCGCTCGCGGCGACTCGGCGACACGCTCCGCACCCGGGTCGCCGACCACCTCGCCTACCTGGACCCGGTCGCGCTGGCCGACGTCCTCACCGCCGGGCTGGCCCACGAGGAGCTGCGGATCAGCTCGGAGCGGCCGGGCGGGCTCGTCTACACCCTGATGGACCGGCACGACTTCGTCATCGACCCGCTGCCCAACCTGCTCTTCACCCGCGACTCGTCGCTGTGGATCGGCGACCGGGTCGGTGTCACCAGCCTCGCCATGCCGGCCCGCCGTCGGGAGACCACCCTGACCGACGCCATCTACCGACACCACCCGCGGTTCGCCGGCACCGAGTTCGTCTACCGCCCCGACCTCGAACACCTGGAGGGCGGTGACGTGCTGCTGCTCGCACCCGGCGTGCTGGCGGTCGGCGTGGGCGAGCGGACCACCCCGGCGGGCGCGGAACGCCTCGGCCGGCAGGTCTTCGCCGCCGGACTGGCGCACACCATCCTGGTGGTGCCGATCGCCCAGAAACGCGCCACGATGCACCTGGACACCGTCTGCACGATGGTCGACGTCGACGCCGTACTGATGTATCCGAACATCGCCAGCACGCTCTCGGCGTACACCGTCATCGCCGGCGCCGACGGCGAGGACCCGCGGGTGGACGGCCCTGCGCCGTTCCTGCGGGCCGCCGCCGACGCGATGGACCTGGACCAGCTCCGGGTCATCGACACCGGCCTGGACCCGGTCACCGCGGAGCGTGAGCAGTGGGATGACGGCAACAACACCCTCGCCCTGGCACCCCGGCTGTGCGTCGGCTACGAGCGCAACACCGAGACCAACGCGCAGTTGGAGCGGGCCGGCATCGAGGTCATCCCGATCGCCGGTTCGGAGTTGGGCTCGGGCCGGGGCGGCCCGCGCTGCATGTCCTGTCCGATGGTCCGCGAACCGCTGCCCGTGCCCGGCGGAACGGGCAGCGCGGCGGGGTCAGCGCAGGGTTAGCTGGCGGCCCAGCAGCCCCTGGCGGGCGCGTCGGCCGGCGGCGTCCAACACTTCGGTGCTGGCGAGGGCCTCCGCGTACCGCTTGGCGAACTGCGCGACCGGATCCTCCCACTCGGCGGCCGGCGTCCCCTCCGGCAGGTCCCACACGGGCACGAGCCGGCCGTGGGCGCGGAACATCCCGGCGAACTTGGTCTGGTCGCCGAGCGTCAGCGTGCCGGCGGCGCCGAGCCGGGCCAGCGCGTCGAGGGCGGCGTCCTCGTCGTCCGGCAGCACCCAGCGCACGTGCGCCTTCTCGGGCACCTGGCACCAGTACGCGGCCTTCGCGGATGTCATCCGCACGGTCGGGTAGATGGCGGCGTTCGCCCGCTCCAGGGACGCCTGGACGCTTGGGGCGTCGGCCGCGCCGGGATCGAGCCAGAACTCGAACCCGTCGTGCATGCTGATCTCCAGCGGGCCGTCCACGAGGATGTCCTGGAGCCGCGGTCCGGGGCCGGGCAGCGGCGGTACGGACACCTGACCGCCCGGCTCGGCACGCAGGGCGCAGAGCAGCGCCTCGGCCAGGTCTCGGGAGACGTCGCCGGACTGCTGGTGGCGCTGCAGGCCGATGAGCACCTCACCGTCCGGCTTGCTCACGGCCGGCGCGGCCATCGGCAGCACCGTGGCCAGGGTGACCGACCGGTCGCCGAACTCCTCGACCAGGGCGGGCGCCAGTCGCAGCGGGGCGGACGCGGCGGGCACCAGCTCGCGCAGCGCGATCCACTCGGACTCGTCGACCAGCCCCTCGAACGGTCGCGGCACGAAGATGTCCCGCACCTTGTCCCGGCGGGGAGCGGTGTCGGTGGCTGCTCGCTGGCTCTTTCGACGCTTGCTCACGGCGTCACAGCCTAGTGCCACAGCCGCAGTAGCCGACGCCGACCAAGCCATTACCCGCTATCACCGACGACGTGGTCGACGCGGTCGGAGGGTCGGCGGCTCAACTGGCGAGCGCGTTCGCCGGGGTCGCGGCACGGTTCCATAGGGCCGCAGGTGCTAACGCGAAGAGGATGCTCAGGAAACCGAGGAGAGTGATGGAGAGGCCCGCCCCGATCTCGTCCGTGGCGAACCCGGCCATGAACGCGCCTACCCCCTGTGCCGTCGCGTTCGTTGACGCTGCGATTCCCATGCCCCGACCCCGTTGGTCGTCGGGGAGCAACTCGGCCAGCGAGGACGCCGCTATGACGGTGAGGACGGACCAGATGGCCCCGCTGACTCCGAAGACGAGCATGATCAGGTAGGGATTGTGGACGGCTAGCGCGGTCAGCAGTGGCAAGCCGGGGGCGAGGCAGACAAGCGGAAACAGTTTCTTGTACTGGGCGGCGGTCACGAACTTGGCGAAGATCGCGAGCGTCACGACCGAGAACAGCCCTTCCGAGGCCATGAAGATTCCGACCCAGCGGTCGCTGAGGTGCAGCTCGGATGCCAATGGCACGGAGAGTGCCTTCGGTGCCGTGAGGAAGAGGCCCATGAACGTGGACAGGAAGATCGCCCGTCGAGCAGGGGAGCGCCAGATGACACGGAAGGTCGTGGTAACGGTGCTGGACGCCCCGGCGGCCGCGACGGCAGGACGTGCGGAGACCAGCGTGCGGACTATCAACGCCGCAGCGGCGAAGGTCAGGCCGTCGACGAGGAGGCACGTCGCTGGTGTGAAGGCCGTGGCGATGAAGCCCCCGGAGCAGAATCCGACGAGTTGGCCGCCCTGCGAGAGCGATTGCCGCAGGGCCATGCCAGGCCCGTACTGCTCCTGCGGCAGGACATCGCGGAGAAGCGCTAGACGGGTCGCCGTGTAGGGCCCAGTCAGAAACGATGAGGCGGCAACAAGGCAGCACATCGCAGTGAGCGAGATGCCCGGGAGTGCCATCGTCAGCACGATCACGGACCGTATGGCATCGATCGCCACTGAGACGCCCCGACGTGGTCGCCGATCGGCAAGGGGCGACAGCAGGAGTCCGCCGGCGACGGTGGGCAGGTATGTCATCGCATACGTCAGACCACTCAGCCCGGCCGATCCGGTCCGTTCGAACACCAGCAATGCCAGCGCCACCCGGGATAACTGGTCACCAATAACGGAGAGCACTTCGGTCCCGGCGAGCGCGATGAATTCCCGATTTCGCGACAAACGCGTCATGCAGCAGTTATCCCGGTGTCGAAGTTGCGGCTGGTTACCGACGATTGCATGACGGAGTGGAGTTACACTTCATTTCTACTGATTTCGTCGGCGGTGTGGCTTGGCGAGTAGTTCCGAAGTCAGGGGTCGATGTCTGGGCAGGAAGAGAGGGCATCCAAGGTCATGATCCGGGACTTGGCCCGTGACAGTGACTTCTGGTTCGACAACCAATGGATCGCCGACTCCACTCCCATCCCCTGTGGCGTGTCCCACCCCACGGTCCAACGCTCGGGCCTCATGGGCTGGGCCGGACCAGCGTCGCCGTACGCGTCGCCCAACGCCCTGGCCATGGCCGCCGCGATCTGGCACAACAACAGGATCAACGCACCCGCCACTCGGCCACTGATCGCTTACGATAAGTGACCGGAATTCGGAACAACTCGTCTAGAGGCCAGCCCCAAAAACCCGTGGTCCATGTGATTGAATGTGAGTGTTAGCGCGCGCCTCATCCAGTTTCACCCAGTGTGATTGCGTCGAGGCGCGGTGTTATGATTGAGGAGGTGAGCCATGATGAAGCAGTCTGACTGGTGAAGATGCCCTTCGATGTTAAATATGTAACTGTGACGTGCTGATCGAACCGATATCCGGAGCGCTTAAGCACTCACCAGCGGCGGGCCACTCGCACCAGGCCCGCCGCTGGACCCTTTATAGGGGTCAGCCGGCGGTCACCAGGTCGGGGTGGGCCATCGGGGTCGGGTCGAACTCCGCCCAGACGCGCTGGCCCATGCCGTCACGCTCGATGCCCCAGCGGGTCGCCAGACCGGCCACGATGTGCAGGCCCCGCCCGTCCGCCGCGTCCAGGCCGACGGTGCGGATACGGGGGCCGGTGCTCGCGCCGCCATCGGTGACCCGCAACTGGATCCGTGGGCCCTCGGCAGACGGCCGCAGCTGCCACGCCACCCGGACCACGCCGCCGGGCAGCGGGCGGGCGTGCCGGATCGAGTTGCCCACCAGCTCGGCGAGCACCGCGATGAGATCCGCGAGGAGCGTCGGGGGTACGACGTCGGCCAGGTCGTCGGCGAGCCGATGCCGGGCCAGCCGTGCGCCGGCGGGGTGGTGGGGAACAACCACGCACCACGCCCGATCCCTCGCCGCTGCCGCTGCCACCGTCGCCTCCACGTCGTGCCACCGCTGGTCAACCGCGCGGTAGGCGTACCTCTGCGACCGTACCGCCGTCGGTCCTCGGACGTAGGGATACCCATCCATTCTGTTGTTCAACGATCCGGCGGACGAGATAGAGGCCGAGCCCCGCTCCCGGATAGCCGCGCCGGTCACCGGACTCGCCCTGCCAGAACCGGTCGAACGCCCGCTCCACGTGCTCCGGTCGGATGCTGATGCCGCGGTCACTCACCCGGAACGCGATCAACTGGCCGTCGACGCCGGCGGTGACCTCGATGGGGGAGCCCGGCGGCGAGTACTTGCCGGCGTTCGTCACCAGCTCGGTCAGTACGGTGGCCAGGCTGGGACGGTGGCCGAGCGCCTTGGGCAGGTCGGCCGGCAGGCGCAGCGTCAGCCGGTGCCGCAGCTCCGCCGGCAGGTCCACGATGGCGGCGCGCAGCGCCTCACCCAGGTCGAACGGGGTGGGCGGTTCGTCCCCAGGCCCCGTCTCGGCAGCCGAGGAGAGCAGCCGGTCGACCAACCGGGCCAGCTCGTTGGCGCGTTGCCCGATCACCCGGGCGGCCTGCCGCCGGTCGGCGTCGGTCAGCGACTCCCAGTGGTCGGTGAGGGTGTCCGCGTACCCCTTGATGACGGTGACCGGCGTGCGCAGCTCGTGGCTGGTCACGGCGACGAACAGTTCGCGGTCGTGATCGCGGCGCTGCTGGTCGGTGATGTCACGGAAGGTGACCACCCGCAGCGCGCCCGGGCCGGGCAGGTCGCCGGAGGTGATGCGCAGCCAGCGCCCGTCCGGCAGCCGGTGGTCGCGGACCTGGCCCGAAGGTGGCAGCGGAAACGGCAACGGCCCATTCAACGCCTGCTCGGCCGTCCGGCCGGTGACCTGCACGGCGGCCGGGTTCCACAGCCGGACGTGGCCGTCCCGGTCGACCACCGCCAGCCCATCGGCGAGCGCCGCCACCACCGGCCCGTCGCCGTGCACCGGCAGCCCGCTCTGGTCGCCGTACATGTGCGCGATGCACGAGGCGAGGTACGCGAGCACTCCCTGCTGCTCGGCGCCCGGCTCGTCGTCGCCCGGATAGAGGGCGTGCAGGCTGCCGACGGTGTGGCCGCCGATCTCAGCCCGGCCGACCACCATCCGGCGCAGGCCGCTGCCGGCCAGCTCGGCGGCGAGCTTGCCGCTCAGGTCGGTCACCCGGACCTGGCTCACCCGGGGACCGGAGAGCAGGCGGACGGTATCCGGGTCGTCCACCGCGAGCGGGCGGCCGACCGCCCATTCCGCCGCGCCGGTCGCCGCGATCACCCGGCCGCCGGTCGGACCGAACTCGACGAACGCCATTCCGCTCGCGCCGAGCGCCGGTTGGGTCAACCGGAGTAGCTGGGTGAGGACCGGTAGACCCACGTCCCCAGCATTGATCATCTCGATCACGACGGTGTGGCCGGCGAGAAGAGCGGGAAAATCGATACGCTCCGGCATGTGCCGAGTGTGCCCCGCCGGCCCGTCTTTCGGCACCCCCCGGTTGTCGCGTAGGCGTAGGTGCTGCCGGCGGTCGGCACGCTGCACGGTCAGCTCGGCGCTGCGGCCCGTTCAGCCGTCCCGCCGGGCCAGGACGTGCGCCGGCCGGTCCGTGATGATGCCGTCCACCTCCTCGGCCAGCACCATCTCCACGTCGGCCGGCTCGTTGACCGTCCAGACGTACACCTGGTTGCCGGCGGCGCGCAGCGCGGGCAGCAGGCGTGGGCGGGCCCGGAGCAGGCCGATGCCCGGACCGGCGATGCGGGCGCCGAACGGCAGCCGGCCCAGCCGCAGCCAGGGCGGCAGCACCTCCAGCAGCAGCACCGTGGGCAGCGCCGGGGCCAGCTCCCGGACCCGCCGTACCGCCAGCGGCGAGAACGACATGACGGTCACCTGGACCGGGTCGTCCGGCGCCGGGTCGGCCAGCCCGTACTGCCGCAGCAGGTCGACCAGGCGCCGCTCCACCTGTGAGCCGTACCGGGACGGATGCTTCGTCTCCACCAGCAACCGGACCGGCCGCCCGGCGGCGAGCACCGCGTCGAGCAGGCGGGCCAGGGTCAACAGCCGGGTGTGCGACTCGTCCGGCGGCAGATCGCCGCTCGGCGCGCTGCCCGGATGCCACGAGCCGAAGTCCAACGCGTCCAACTCGGCGAGGGTCTGCGCGCTGACCAGCCCACGACCGTTGCTCGTACGGTCCAGCCGCCGGTCGTGTACGCAGACCAGATGCCCGTCCCGGGTCAGCCGGACGTCGCACTCCAGCCCGTCGGCGCCCTCGTCGAGGGCGCGCAGGTAGGCGGCGAGGGTGTGCTCCGGGAGGTCGTACGAGGCGCCGCGGTGCGCGAAGATCAGTGGCCCGCCCATCCCGCCCGCCTCAGATGACCTGGCCGGGTTGCCCGTTCGCGTCGACCACCGGTCGGCCGACCGCTGCCCACTGGCGCATCCCGCCATCGGCGTTGCGCACCTGCCCCCAGCCGTTGTTGACCAGGTAGGCGACGACCTGGGCGGAGCGTCCGCCGGAGCGGCAGATGACGGCGACGTCCCGGTCGGTGGGCACCTCGGCCAGCCGCGCGGGCAGTTCCATCATCGGCAGGTGGTGGGCGGTGGGGGCGTGGCCGGCCGCCCATTCGTCGGCCTCCCGCACGTCGAGCAGGTAGGTGTCGTCGGCGATCTCGGTCACGGGCACGGTGGGAACCTGGGGTCCGAACACAGGAAGCAACACTAGATCCTCACGGGGTGGATCGGCACGGACCCGGCCGTCGCCACGGTCACAACCGGGTCACCCAGCGCGGGTTGGCCTGCGCCCAGGCCGGTACGCGGGTGCCCCGGACCGCCTCGAACAGGCCGTTGCCACCGTTGTCGAGCACCACGTACGAAACCTGGTCGATGGTCTGCGGCGACGAGGGCACCTGGACGCCGCGCATCCCGTCGGGCGGCAGCGCGCGGAGCGCGAGGAGCAGGTCCTCCAGGGGTATGCCGTTGGTGTCGACGGTCAACGAGCCGCCGACGGCGCGGAGCACCTGGTCCAGCTTGACCGGGTTGGAGCGCAGGTCGGCGTCGCCGGCGCTGTCCAGCATCGCCCGCAGGAGTTGCTGCTGGTGGCGCTGCCGGTCGAAGTCGCCGTTGGGCAGGTCGTAGCGCTGTCGTACGTAGTCCAGCGCCTGTGCCCCGTCCATCCGCCGGCAGCCGGTCGGGAAGACCCGGTTGGTGTGGATCGAGCGGACCTCGGTGTCGACGCACATCTGCACTCCGCCGAGCAGGTCGATCACCTTCCGGAAGCCGGCGAAGTCGATGAGCGCGGCGCCGTCGAACCGGATGCCGGTGAGGCGGTTCAGGGTGACGGAGAGCAGTCGGGTGCCGGCCGGTCCGCCGCCGCCGTGCTCGTACGCCGCATTGATCTTGTCGGGGCCGCCGCCGAAGCCGTTCGCGGGCGGGATGGCGACCAACAGGTCACGCGGGATGGAGACCAGGTACGCCTCGCGCCGCCCGGCGGGCACGTGCACGATGAGGATGGTGTCCGAGCGCTGGTCCGGTTCGCTGCTGCCGGCGCGCCGGTCGGTGCCGATCAGCAGGTAGTTGAGCGCTCCGCCCAGGTCGGTCCGGTCGGTGCGGGCGTCGGCGTCGAGCAACTGCTCCTTGGTCACCGTGCGGTCGTACCGGTGGGTCAGTGTCTTCAGGCCGACCAGGGCGAGCCCGGCCAGCAGGACGAGGGCCAGGCCGACGCCGAGCAGGAGGCGTGGCCAGCGGGCGCGGCGTGGCCCGGCCGGGCGTGCCCGGCCGGGCGCGTTCCGTCCCCACCTGGACGTGACCGCCTCCCCGCAGCCGATACGTGATATCTGCCCACATCAGACTACGCTCGGTGAGGTGGTGGTCGCCGGGCTTTCCGCGACTTGGCGTCTCCGTCACCTCTCCTGTCGTAGCCGGCGACGAAGTTTGTGCACGTCAGTAGCAGTGAAACGGAATTATTCACCGTATTGATCATTGCGTCAATCACGAAGCGTAACTAATCATGTCAATGAATATAGAGATGGTCTAGATTCTCGCCTTACTCTCGGTAGCGGCGGCCAGAGATCTGTTAACTGTTCTGAGGGCAGCACAGGCCGTGGTGGCCGTTGAGGGCCGGCCGGCGGTTCCCTCACGTGCACGAAGCGGGAGCAGCGGTGGCGGATGGGTGTCGCGAGTGGATGACCACCTGGCTGGTGGGCGGCATGTACGTGAGCCTGGAACAGGGCTCGGTGCCACCCGAGGTGTTCGACGCTCAGGCAGTGCCCGGCGCGCACCTGCTGCACGTGCCACCGGAGTCGGTCAACTCCGCAGCAGTCCGGGACACACTGCTGGCGCAACCGCCGAACGTGCTGGCGCAGATGGTGGACGGGTCGGCGCGGTCGGTCGCCGTGGGCCTCGACAAGGCCGGTGCGTTCGCTCGTGCGAACGCACTGGGCCTGCCCGTTCTTCTCCCTGACAACACGCTCGCCGGGGTGGAAGACGAGCGGATATTGGCGATCGACGCTCAAGGGAGCCCCGCGCAGACCCCGGCCGTTGCGGATTACGTACTGGTGTTGCCGGAGCCACACCTACTCACCCAACATCCGGCCACTCGCCGTGAACTCGACGCCAGCCCGTCGCAGGTGCTGATCGGCCCACCGATGCTCAGCCAGGTCCGATTTATCGATGCCGACAAGGCCGAGTTGGGTATACCACCGCTGATCCTCGACACCCTCATCGACCAGGTCGGCGGGATCGCTGGTGTCGAGGAACTCGCCGCCTCGACCGAGGATGCGTCGCCCGTGCAGGGTGGGGTGATCGGGCTGTGGCGGGCCCTGGCGGCCCTGAAACAGGGCGACGCCAGGCTCGTCACCGTCACCGCACGTGGCGACGAGACTGCCATGACAGTGCTGGCGCTGCGGTTCCCCGGCGGCGTCGGGCTCCTGCACGACACCCCGTCGGGCGTACGTGCCGCGACTCTGCCTCGACGTCCGGGCGCGCTGAGCATCGCCCCCGCGAACGTGTCGGAGAAGGCGAGCGCTCTGGTCGACGGCTCCGCGTTGGCGTATCCCTGGCTCAGGGGTGTCAATCCTGAGCGGGAGGGGGCTCCGACTGCTGATGCCTTCACGCTGAACTGCGTCATCACCGCGATCGCTGTCGACCTGTCGCTGATCGACGGCCACGGTCACCAGGCCAGCGGCGTGGACACCGCCACCGGGCCGGAAGATCGGGGGTTGCCGGAGTCCTACCTGGCGAACTATCAGGCGCAGACGCTCCGCTTGCCCGACGGGGAGAGTCGGGTCTACTCGTTCGGAGACCTCGAAGCTGTCCGTGACGTGATGGCCGCCGCCCAGCGGGGTGCCCGTGGCCTCGTGCTTATCTACGGCGAGGACGCCCGCACGTCGCACGCGTTCAACGTGGTGCACGACGCGTACGGCGTTAGCTTCCTCGACGGTCAGCGTGGCGGTCTCGCCCGCCCCCCGCAGGTGATCACCGACGTCGCTCTCCTGCCCCTCACCGACAACATCGAAATCCCGAACGAGCATCCGCTCACCGTGTTGTCACCGGACCGCCGCGCCGGCGCCTTCGGCTTCGAAGTGGAAACAAGATTCAGAACCGATGTCCCGATGGACTTAGGCATACAAGTTATAGCGACCTCGCGCAACTTGGATATCCACCTCGACCAGGACCCTGGCGAGACCATTATTGAGTTGGTGTCAAAGCCGTACAACGTCCTTGACGGCGAGACCCGCCACCGGCCACGCGACGAGGTGTGGCACGACTTCACACAGATGCAGCTGATGCTGCAACGGATAGCAGACGCGGGGCGGCCACTTCCCCTGAAGGCGTTGTTCCACACCAGGAATGGCTTTTCTCCGGTCAGAGAGGATATTCTCAACGACTACCACCTTAATGGTTACACCCGCTCCGACGGGCCACCCGCAGACAACATGTACACGCAATACACCGTGGGTGTTACATTGTCGGTCGCATATCGGCTGCTGCAATTCACCCTACAGCACACCTGGGCTGACCGCTTTAAGGGATTGACCCAGCACGCGCTGGACTTTGCCGATGGGGTGGCGAGGCTCTACCGAACGGCGATGCACATCGCCAGCACGACCGACGGCGGACTACAACCCACCGATGCCTCGCTGGCGCGTGACATCATGGATGTTCGCGGTCTGGCGGCCCTGGCGTACACACACGTTCTCGCACCCGTACTGACCCTTGCCAACCGGCACGCAGAAATTCCACCAATTTTGGTCAAGAATGAGTTGCTGGCGGCTTCTCGGACTTCCCTGGCAGCCATCCGGGACCTACTGTCCGAACGGGCACGGAACTGGCTGGAGGCGAATGCGAATATGCTTAGAGTCAGGCTTGCCGCGCACGCACTGGGAAAGTTTCCCCGGATTCGAAGGTATCTGGACGAAACCGAAGGCGGCGGCCTCCTCGACCGAGAAATGCCGGGAAAAGATGACGACTATCGTCTGGGTAGCCTGCTCGACACCGTATTACTCGGGGAATCTCCCAGCAATCGCGAACTCACCCAGGACAATGTTTTCGGCATCCGCACCAATGTCGGCAGGGCACACATGGCCGACAACGGAGATCGCCTTATCCTGCTGGAACTCCGCCACCATGGGCTCCCGCCGCTGGGCGGCCTGGCCGAGATCAAGCGCACCCTCGACGGCCTGGAGACTCACATCCGTCAGGTTGCCCGTTCGACGGCAGCAATCCAGGCTGAAACTAACAGCGGTCAGGACATCACCGCCTCCTTCCCGTTCACGTCGCGCAGCAGGGACCTGACAGCTGAGCATCGTTCCGGGGTGGAGGAGATCGCGGCACGGATCGTGCAGCGGATTGTCGCCAGCGGCTCGGGGGCGATGGTCCTCGTGGAGGGCGGCGGGAAGAGAAGCGTAAGCGATGCCGGAGCGCAACGGGCGACAGTCGTGGCCGACGCTCTCACGGTATCCGCGCTACAGCACCTGGACGCCGTTGGCCTGGCGGCCTCCCGGGTCACCGTCCTGCACCGCAGCAGAGGCGATGGTGACAGCCAAAGCCCGCACCCCGCGCAACGGGCTGCGGTTGCCGCGGACAAGCGCACCGTGGTGCTGTGGCTGGATCCTCCGGCGCCGCAACAAACCGGTCAAATGCGGGCGTGGGACATCGAAACCGCACGCTTCGGCTCCGCCGGTGCTGACGTGGAGACACGGGAAGTGGCGTCGGACTACACCGACGAGTCGTTGCACGCGGCGTACCCCTGGCTGGGCCAGATCAACCCGGGTCACGCCGGCGGCGGCGAGTACGCGACCAACTGCGTCATGGCCGCGCTCTCCCTGGACCTCTCGTTGCAGGACGGGAGTTCGGTCTTCGAGACGGCCACCAACGAGCCGTTGGACGGGGTCAACCTGCTCAACTATCAGCAGCAGGTGTTGAAACTGGCCGATGATGAGCACCGGGTGTACGGGATCCCGAGCATCGAGGCGGCCGTGGAGGCCTTGCGGGCGGCCGCCCCCGGATCGCGGGCGCTGATCGCCGTGCGCCGACCTGAGAGTCAGGTCAACCACGTGTTCGTCGGCATTCGCGATGAGCGCGGAGTCGCCGTCGTCGACCCGCAAACGGGTCGGCTGGGCAGGTTGCCGCTGGACACGACCGGGCTGACGCTCATTCCGCTGTCGCACGATATCGCACCACCGACGCCCGCGACGGTGGATCAACTGACACGGGTGCTCGATACGGTGGCGGGGTCGTCGCAGGCCGTGGACACACCCCCGGTGACCGTATCGGTGCAGCTGGACTCTTCAGGGGCCGGTGCCCATCTGGACTCCGCTGCCCGAGAACAAGTGGTTACGCTCTCCGCCCAAGCCGTCGCCGCCGCGCGTCGCAGCGGTCCACTCGACGTCCAGGTCGACGGTGGCTGGAGCAGAAATACGTCAGCGACCGGGAACGCCGCCGCGCGGTCCCAGGTTGTGCGTGTCCAAGCAATACTTGATTATCTGATGCCCCTGATTCGCCGGGGTCTGGCAGACCTCGGTCTGCACCGAGACACGGTCACCGTCGACGTTGTCCGCCGCGGATCGCAGATGCCTTCGGCGACGCAGGACGCGACCTCGGCTGGCGGCTTGGACCAGTACCCAGTCACAGTCCGGTTGCTACCCGCACGACGCTTGGCTTGGGCGGAGCTGTCCAGTGCGGACCAGCACATGGTTCTCAGCGTCAACGAGCTGCTGGTCCGGCACAACCGCAATGCCTCGGCCGCAGTCATCCTCGATGCCCGCGACGAGCATTCGATACGACAGACCGACATCCGCGGGATCGTCAGCGCCGTGGCTGAACGGATCCGCTCCGGCGGCCTGTCCGGTCGAATGCCCGGCGGGTCACAATGGGGCGTCGGTCCGCAGTACGGGCACCACCAGTCTGGTGCTGGGGGGCCGAGTCTCGGGCTGCGTCAGGCTCAGATCGGAATCGGCAGTTCGAGCGAACCCAACAATCTCGCAGGTGTGAGACAGCGCCTGAATCCGTTGATTGGGCACCTGGTCGGGCTGGCGGCGTCTGATGGTTCGGTCTCTTTTCAGGCGGTGGCGGACGCCCGGCCCGACGTGAGGACGCTCTTCCTTCAATTCACGGCCAGGGGGGTGGACGTAGGGCCAATCGTCGAGTTGACGCGTAGCGAGCCGCCGCTGGGCGGGCTGCCAGGAGGACGTAATCGGCCTCGCAGGCCGGTGAGGATCATCATCAACGTGCCTGAGGGTGAGGCTGGTCAGGCGGTGCTGGACCAGCTTCGTCGGGAATTTCGCGGTACCGGTCGAGAGGCGTTCGCGCCGGCGGCAGGGTCCAGGGTGGTGGTATACGGGGGCGATCTGGCGGTAGTGAACGGCCAGGGGAAACCCGGGGAATGGGTACCGGTGGGCGCGGAACGGCCGACTAGAGCCCGCTACTACAAAACGGACCCCTACGGACGCCTGGGTCGGAGCATGACCGACCCGCGATTCATGCCGACCGAGGATGAGCTTGTCTGGTGGATGGTCCGCGACTCAACGTTGCCGGTCTCGCTGGAGTCACCGACTGGTGAGTCGACCAGGCCTTTCGGGCTGGAGTTGGAGTTCAACTTCGATCCAAGCCTCCCTGAAGAGGAGCACGAGCTACTTCGCGGTCGGATGCTCAATGAACTGCGTGAATTAGGATTGACCCAGCAATTCGTTATCAGAGATGCGCATTCTGCACGACAGGCTGGCTACAACTCGCGACGCTCCGGCTGGACCTTCGAGAACGACGCCAGCGTTGCCGGTGAAGTGGTCTCGCCGATCCTTCCGTACCGGCAGGCTTCCGGTGAAGAGCGCACCCAAGTCTGGCGCGATGTGGCACTGGTGCTCGCCGTGATCCGCCGACACGGCGGGCGAACCAGTAAAGACGCCGGAGGTCACGTGCACCTCGGCGTTGGAGATTACCAACGCGACGTGGCCACCATGCAGCGTATGATCGACCTGTTCAGGGACAACCAGGACATCCTGTACCGGCTGGCCAGTGTGCCCGGCCAACGGTTGCACCGCGGCACGCTTTACGCCGCGCCGATCGCCCCACCCGCAGCGTCCGGCCAGCAAAGAGAATGGCCTGACTTCGATCTGCGCCGCGATGGTGGGATCGACAACCGTGACACCGCTCTCAATCGTGAGCCGCTGCTCGACGCGTATTGGGCGGGCCGGCCAGCCAAGGATGACCACCTTGAAATCAGGATCTTCGACGCTGACCTGAGCCTCGGTGGAGTGCAGCTGCGCACCGAACTCAGCCGTGCCTTGGCGGACAAGGCCACCGAGCCTTCCAGTCATATTCCTCGGCATTCGGCACTCGGTGAACACTTCCTGCGCTGGGACCCGGACCACCGAGAAGACGCAGCTGCTCTGGAGCGAATACTAGATTTGCTGCCGGCCGAAGCGGCGGCAGCCCGCGTACGCGTGCGACAACTGTGGCCACTTACCAGTTGGCAGATGCCGATTAACGTGCGCACAAGTTACCATGACGGGCTTTTCTTTCCAAAGTGGAAACCCGACCGTCACGAGTGGGAAGCCTTGTCGCCGGTCGCCGAACGTAATCCGCGTCAGCCCGTTTTTATCTATCAACCCGGGTCGGCGAGGTTCCATGCTGCGAACCCCGTTTCGCTTTCGACCCTGCTGGGGCAATGGGTGCCGGCCGGCGCTGGGGCCACGGCCGCCATCGCCCACGGAGTCGTGATCGCCCTCGGGCGCACGCAGGTCGATTACTTCAATATGTTGCCCAGGACTCTTGGTGTGTCGGTGATCCTGCCGACGGGTAATCAGTGGTCGGTCGAGGCGATACCCGGGGGAGGAGGATGGCAGTCGGTGAGCGGATGGGAGTTGCTCACCCGAAACGCCGACGGTTTCCCGATTACCCGGCCCCTCGGTGAGGAATTCGGCCCGGATGAATTGGAGTGGGTGCTAAAGGGGCTACGGACCATCGGTCCTGTGTCTTCGGCACCGGTCGCCGGCACGATTAGCGGCCGGCGCGGTGGTCTTGTCCTCGGTACGGCGCGACCGCAGTTGTCGCTGGGGGATGGTTTGTGGCTGGGTGATGATGTGCAGCCGGTGGTGTGGCGGCCCTTGCCAGGTGTTCGTGGTGGCTGGGCTCTGTTGCCTGATCGCGATGTGGCGCAGGTGGGTGATCTTGAGCTTCTTGGTGGGGGTGACAGTGTGCCGGTGGTGGTGCATCCGGCGGTGGGCGGGACGGTCCGGGTGCCGGTGCGTGACCTGGGTGGTGTGGGGCAGGATGTTGCCGGGTCGATGCCGATGGTTGGTGGCTCGACGCGGGAGGTGCGTCTGAGTGCCCAGCAGTTGGCGCCGTTGTTGGGTCAGCGGCTGCCGCCGGGCGCGCCGGTGGCGTTGCTGTCTTGTAAGGCGGGCGAGTTGCCGGATGGGTTTGCCCGCCAGCTCGCTACGGCCCTCGGACGGGACGTTGTCGCAGCGACCAGGGATTTGGTTGTCGAGCCGTCTGGCGGCCAGACTCGGTTGTTTACGGTCGGGGGTGAGAGTTGGGTGTTGTTCACTCCCGACTTTGGTGACGGTTGGGATGTGATGAACGACGAGATCGATGGTTTCGTCGACGAGTACGGGGTGGCCCATGAGGGCACACGTGTGCGTCATCCATTCGATGGGATCGCTTCGGTCGCGCCGCCGGAGGTTATCGAGCAGCCGCCTGTGGAGGCCGTTGCGGTGTCGGCGGATACGGTCGTCGAGGCGGTGGGTGCGCCGAGTTGGTCGGTGCGGTTGCTCGGTGGGGTCAGGGTCGAGCACCCGAACGTGTATGTGCTTGATGTGGTCGGTGCTTCTCGCCCGTCTGAGGAGGTGGCGCGGCAGGCGTTGATTACGCGGTTGGGTGAGATGGCCGACGGCGATCATCCGGTGGTCATGCTCTGGGCTCCGCGTCTGAACACGGAACCGCTCGTCTCGGATGTTGCCGCTCTGAACTATCTTCTCGAGCAACTCGCTCAGCGTGGGCAGCTGCCGGTGGTTGTCAGCCGGACCAAGGTCACCGATGCGTTGGTCACTGTGACGCGGCGATACGGTGCCGCGATCGTGCACACCACCACGAGGAAGCCCAACAACGTCAGTATCGGGCTGGATACCTACTGGACGGCCAGCCCGTCCAGCCAGGAGGACCACCCTGACACCTCGAGAAGCACGTTTGCCCAGATCACCCGGGATCTCCTGAGTCAGGCCGTCACACTCGCCCATCGCACGCCGGCGGTCGCGCGGGTCGAGGACACCCTCGGTGAGCTGATCTGGGCACCCAACCTCACCGCCGCACGCGACGTGTTCACCACCGCACGCCAGCGCTGGTCAACCCAGCAGATCCGCGACAACCTCAACCGCGTGCGGCAAATGATCGAACGGGTGCCCGACCAGCCCGATCTCGCCCGCTACGCGCCCGTGCTCGAGTTCGGCGCCAGGGGTCACGAGGACATTGTCTTCGACTACGCCCTCGCCGACCCCGTGGACCGGCCCACCACCCTGCTCACCGCCGTGGGTAACCTCGAAGCCCGCGGACAACTCAACTCCGACCCCGAGGCCGGCCTCACCGCCACACAACTGGCCGCCATGGTCACCACGGTCGGTACCACCGGCATCACCATCTCCGTTCTGAACGTCATCAGGGACATCAAGAAAGGAGAATTCACCACTGCGGCCACCTACATTAATCAACACAAAGGCCGACTCACCAGTGATGAGAAAGGACACTGGGTCCAGGCGATCGCCGACCTCCAACGCGTCCCCGCCATGGAGAAGAACAGAGGCGCTCTTGAGGAACTCGCCGCAGAGGTCATGAACTGCTGACCACACCCAAACGCATCGAGCAGAGTCGATCAAGGATCCGACTCCGCCTCGACGCGAGGCTAGTACGGCAGCCGTACTTCGTGATTCAGGCCGTCGGGCCGGACCGCGTCGGCCAGCCGTCCCAGATCGGTGCCCGGGCCGCAGCCGACGTCCACCACGGCATGCCCCGGCCGCAGGCCGAGAGCGTCGACGGCACGCCGCTTGTAGGCGCGCCCGATCGTGGTGGCCGCGGCCGCGTCCAGGTACGCGATCTGATCCACACTCGTGCGCTGGCTCATCCGCCCATCTCACCATCGGCTCGGGGACGTACGGTGCAGACGGTGCACGGATTCGGTGAAGGTCGCCCAGTGCTGGTCGTGTGGACCGGGCCGGGACGCACGCGCCCGGCCCGGTCCGCCGCTGGCGAGGTCAGTGTCGGGCGGTGCCGTTGTCGCTGACCGGCTGCCCGAAGGCCAGGAACGGCACGGGCGTCGGGGGCTCGGGCCGGGTGAAGATCGGCTCGGGCTGCGGGGCGGGCATCCCCGACGTGGGCGTCCGATCGGCCAGCGCTACCGGGTACCGCACGGGCGCACCCTCCGGCCGATCACCGTCGACCCGCTCGCCGTCGGTGTGCTCGGCATCGGCCTGTTCGGCATCGGTGTGCGTGGCATCCGCCTGCTCGGTGGGGGTCCGGTCGTCACCTGCCTGGTCGGGACCAGTCTCGTCGTCACCAACTCGGTTTGCGTCGGCGTGGGCCTGCTCGACGTCGGCCTCGTCGCCACCGGCACGCTCGTCAGGGTCGGCGGCGGTGCCGGCGCGGTGGCTCGCGGGCTGGTCGAGGGGGAGCAGCTCGACGCCGGCACGGGCGGGAGTCGACCGTGGACCGACCATCGGGTACTCGGCGGTCTCCGTACCGCCGGCTGCGGCGGCCATTACGGCTGCGGCGGCCAGGTCGGCCACCCGCTTCGCCTCCCGCTGCACCCGGGCACGGACCTCCTTCGCGTGCCGCTCGGCGGAGTCGCCGGCACGCCGTGCCTCGTCGAGTCGGGTCGCCTCGGCGGTCAGGTCCCGGCGCACCTCGCTCAGCCGTTGCTGCATGCGGGACAGCTCGTTTTCCAGGGTCTCGCCCTCCTGGCGGATCTCGGCGAGCTGCTGCTGGGCGGTCTCCAACTCGGCGTGCAGTTGGGCCGACTCCTCCCGGCGCTCCGCGATCTCCTGCTGGAGCGCGGTGAGCTGCTTCTGGTGGCTGGCGGCCTGCTCGTCGGCCCGGTTCCGCAGCTCGGTCACGTGCTGCTGCGCCTCGGCGAGCAGCGCGGCGATCTGCTGCTCGGTGGAGCTGCGCTGCTCGGCCAGCTCCTCCTGCGCGGCGGCCTGCACCTCGGCGATCTCCTGCTCGGCGGCGCTGCGTCGCTCGGCGACCTCGCGCTCCACGCCGGCCTGCCACTGCGCCATCTCCTGCTGGTTCTTGGCGCGGGCCGCCTGGACCTCCTGCTGGATCTGCGTACGCGCCGACTTCATCAGCGCGTCGGCGGCCACCCGGGTCTGGTTGAGCTGCTGCGCGCTCTGCTCGGTGATGCGCTTCGCCTCGTGCTGGGCGCGTTCGTGCGCGGCCTCGCCGTCGGCGCGCAACTGCTCGGCGCGTTCCCGGATCGCCGTCAACTCGGCCTCGGCCACCGCGCGCCGCTCCTCGTACGCCTGCTCCTGTTCGCTGCGCCGCGCGGCCACCTCCTCGGACAGGTCCTGGCGTGCCTGCGCGGCCCGCTCGCGGGTGTCGGCGAGGATCCTCTCCGCCTCGTTGCGCAGCTCGTTGGCCCGGTCGGTGGCCGACTCGGTGATGAGGGCGGCCTGCTTCTCGGCGAGGGTCAGGATCTCGCCGACCATCGGGCCCAGATCCTGGAACGAGGCGCGGTCCACCTGCACCGGCTGCTCGTGCAGCTCGGCCAGCTGGGCACGCAGCCGCTGCACCTCGGCGGTCAGCTCACGCACCCGCACCGCGGACCGCCCGTGCTCGCCGCTGAGCATTGTGATCTGCCCGTCGAGCTGCTCCAGGTGCCGGTCCACCTGGCGTTTGTCGTAGCCGCGCAGGGCGAGCTCGAAGCTCGGCCGCGAGGCCGCGTCGTCGCGTGCTGCGAGCGGCTCAGCGCCGATGGACATGCACCATCCTCCGTACGGTCGGGGGCGCGAGGGCCGGCGGTCAACCGCCCTGCGGGCCGTGAGTGTGGCGCAACGCTACCGCCGAGCCCACCCCCGTGCGAAGGCACGCACCCCTCATTCGTCGATCATGGAGTCGTGGTGCCCGGAAGGCCCTGATCCGCGGCTCTTGTCGCCCACCACGACTCCATGATCGGCGGCGCGGCTCAGCGGCGACGAGCCAGCAGGACCGCGTCGTGGTGGACGACGTCGTGTGGGCCGGGGCGGGGACGGGTGTCGGTGGTGAGCACGTCCCACCGGGTCGGGTCGAGCGCGGCGGCGACGTCCTCGGCGGTGTACATCATGTCCGGCATGTGCATCCGGTGCCCCGACGTCCACAGGTCCATCGGGTGATGGCCCACGATCAGCAGTACGCCACCCGGGGCCACGGCGGCGGCCAGCCGGTCGAACAACTCCCGCCGCTGCGTCGGGGGCAGGTGCATGAACTGCGCCGACACCAGGTCGTACGCCTCCTCGGCGGGCGGCTTGTCGCGCAGGTCGGCGTGCGTGAACTCGATCTGGTGACCGACCCCGGCAGCCTCGGCGTGTTCGGCGGCCCGAGCCAGCGCGGTGGTCGAGATGTCCACCGCCGTCACCCGCCAGCCCCGCTCGGCCAGCCACACCGCGTCGGCGCCCTCACCGCTGCCCACGTCCAGCGCCCGCCCCGGGGTCAGGTCGGCGGTCTCGGTGACCAGCTGCGGGTTCGGGCGGCCACTCCACACCGCCGGCTTCGACCGGTACCGCTCCTCCCACGCCGGCTCCTCGAAGGTCGTGGCGACCAGCTGCCGATACGCGGCCACCGCGTCCCGGGTGTCCTCAGCGACGAGGTCGGCGTTGATCGCCGCCGCGGCGGTGAGCCCGGCGGCGGCGGACGTGATGACCTGGCCGCGCAGGTCTGCCACGTTGCCGGCCACCCAGACGCCGGGAACGGTCGTCGCCCCGGTGGCGTCGGCGGGGATCTGGGTGCCGACCACGTGCCCACCCATCGTCACCTCCTCCGGGGCCAGGCCCAGCCCGACCAGCAGGTCGGCGCGGGGAGCCGTGCGGGTGGCGACCACGACCACATCGAGCGCCACGACGCGGCCGTCGGCGAGCCGGACACCGCTGAGCGCGTCTCCGGTCACCTCCAGCGCGGCGATCGGGCCGGGTACGACCGCGATGCTCCGGGCGGCGAGCCGTTCGGCCGTCTCCTCGTCGGGGGTCGGCGCGTCGTGCAGCAGGAGCAGCACGTCGGAGGTCCACTGCCGCCACATCTCGGCCTGGTGCACGGCCATCGGCCCGGTGGACAGCACGCCGACCCGGCGATCGCGCACCTCCCAACCGTGGCAGTACGGGCAGTGCAGCACGTCACGGCCCCACCGTTGCGCCACGCCCGGTACGTCGGGCAGCTCGTCGGTGAGCCCGGTGGCCACCAGCAGTCGGCGGGCCCGCACCGCGGCCCCGTCGTCGAGGGCGAGTCGGAAGCCGTCGTCGTCCCGGGTCGCGGCCCGGACCCGGCCGGCCCGGAACTGCCCGCCGTACCCGGCCACCTCGACGCGCCCGGCCGCGATCAGCTCGGCCGGCGGCGTTCCCTCCCGGCCCAGGTAGTTGTGCAGGTGGTCGGCCGGCGCGTTACGCGGCTCGCCGGAGTCGATCACCAGCACCGACCGCCGTGCCCGGCTCAGCGCCAGAGCGCCGCTGAGAGACTGTCGGGTAACTGGACGGCTACGCAGTGAGAAGTCGTTCGGCGTTGATGCGTCGGGCGGCTTCGCGCT
>NZ_JBNCKT010000091.1:0-22571 GCF_049841675.1 Micromonospora sp. DT4 | reverse complement strand
CGACAGGGGCGGTAAGTCATACCGGGCCGAGCGACCGAGCAGTCCCCGGCTGGGGACGATCAAAAAGGTAACGGGGGAAGGGCAGGGCCGGGACGAATCACGGGGGGAGTTCGCCCCGGCCGGTTGAGCGCTCCAGTGCCATCCGGAAGCGTTCGTCCTCAACCTACAATCGGTGGCGGTTGTAGGTCAACGACCTGCGTCCGATTGCTTGAGGTTGCAGGTGGTCGCGTGATCGAATGGGCGTGCCATCCGGGGAGTGTGTATGCCCAAGCAGCAGTACCAGGCGCTCGCAGACGAGCTACGGACGAAGATCGAAACAGGGGCGTGGCCGCCCGGCACGAAGCTGCCGAGCCGATCGCAGCTCTGCAAGGAGTACGGCGTGTCGGACACCGTGGTCGGCAAGGCCATGATGATCCTCCGCGCGACCGGGCTGACCGAGACGCTGGAAGGCGTCGGTGTGTTCGTGGCGGATAAGCCATCGGCCTCCTGACGGGGCCGACGGCTCTTGATCCACACGAGGTCGCCGATGTCGGGGTGTCCTGGCGTCCGGATGCCCCCACATCGGCGAAGTCTTGTCGATCGAGGCCGCACCGATGGCGTCGCGCAAGATCTGCGCTTCGTTCACGTGGCGGTAGCCTTGGCAGGTGCGAGTACGTGTCGAGCAGACCGCCCTACCCGGGATCGGGGTACGCCACGATCTGGTGACGGAGTCCGGGCGCCGCCTGGGCGTCGTCTCCCACCGCAATGGCCGCCGTGATCTTGTCCTCTACGACCCCGACGATCCCGACGCCTGCCAGGCGGACATCCCGCTGACGGACGACGAGGCGGAGGCGCTGGCCGACATCCTCGGCGCGTCGCTGATGCTCGGTCAGCTCTCCGGGCTGCGCGAGCAGGCCGCCGGGCTGCTCACCGAGCAGATCGCCATTCCGGCGGGGTCGCGGTACGTCAACCGCCAACTTGCCGACACCAAGGCGCGTACCCGCACCAGCGCCTCCATCGTGGCGGTGCTGCGTGACGGCGAGGTCATCGTCTCGCCGCTCCCCTCGTTCCGCTTCGCCGCCGGTGACGTGGTGGTCGTCGTGGGGACCCGCAGAGGTCTCGACGGTGTGTCCGCCATCCTCGCCGACAGTGACCCGGACGGCTGAGGCGGATGCACGATTTCACCACGCTGCTCATCGAAGTTGGCGCGCTTCTGCTGCTGCTCGGGCTCCTGAGCCGACTCAGTCGACGCTTCGGCCTCTCTCCCATCCCCCTCTACCTGCTCGCCGGGCTCGCGTTCGGGCATGGTGGGCTGCTGCCGCTGGACGCCAGCGAGGAGTTCTTCGCGGTCGGCGCCGAGATCGGCGTGATCCTCCTGCTGGTGATGCTCGGCCTGGAGTACTCGGCCAACGAGCTCGTCGGCAACCTGCGCTCGGCGGCGCCGGCCGGCCTGATCGACGGGGTGCTCAACGCGCTGCCCGGCGCGGGGTTCGCCCTACTGCTCGGCTGGGACTGGGTGGCCGCCCTGGTGCTCGGCGGTATCACCTGGGTCTCCTCGTCCGGGGTGATCGCCAAGGTCCTCGCGGACCTGGGACGACTCGGTAACCGGGAAACCCCGGTGATCCTCTCGGTGCTCGTCATCGAGGACCTGGCGATGGCGCTCTACCTGCCCCTGGTCACCGCCGTACTGGCCGGCACCGGCCTGCTCGGCGGCGGGATCGCACTCACCGTCGCGGTGGGCACGGTGCTGATCGTGCTGGTGGTAGCCATCCGGTACGGCCACCTCATCTCGTCGGCGCTGTCAGCGAAGGACCCGGAGGCGCTGCTGCTCGGCGTACTCGGCCTGACGTTGCTGATCGCAGGCATCGCGGCGTCGCTCCAGGTGTCCGCAGCGGTCGGCGCGTTCCTGGTCGGCATCGCGCTCTCCGGCCCGGTGGCCCACCACGCCACCGAACTGCTCTCGCCACTGCGGGACCTGTTCGCGGCCGTGTTCTTCGTCTTCTTCGGCCTGACCACCAGCCCGCAGGACATCCCGCCGGTGCTGCTGCCGGCGCTCGCGCTGGCCGTGATCACCATGGGGACGAAGACGCTCACCGGCTACCTGGCGGCCCGCCGGGTCGGCATCGCCGAACCCGGTCGGTGGCGGGCCGGCCTGGCGCTCGTACCCCGCGGTGAGTTCTCCATCGTCATCGCCGGACTCGCCGTCGCGGCCGGCAGCGTCGAGCCGCGGTTGGCCGCGCTCGCCGCGACGTACGTCCTGATCACCGTGGTGACCGGACCGATCCTGGCCCGGCTGCCCGACTTCCCGTGGTTCAAGCGGTGGTTGCGCAACCGCGCGTCGGCCCAGCGGCGCGAGCCGGTTCCCGTCCACGACTGACGTCCACCGCCGCTGTCCTGCCCGGTGAGGTAGGGCAGCGGCGGTGGCCAGGGCACCCGAACGGGCGTTCGGGCCGGGCCGGACGACGGATGCCGAATTGCGCCCTGCGGGTACTACCGCAGTAACCGGTGGCGGGTTACCGTTTCGCCCCAGCAGCCAGGGTCCGCAGGCAGTGTTGCCACCCGCGGGCGAGAGCGGAAGGTTGGCCGGTGAGCGTGCAGGAGTCGACGTTTCACGGCTTCGCGAACCCCGTCGATCCGAGCCCGGCGGAGTTGCGGGCTTGGGCGTACCAGCCGGATTCGGTGCCGTTGGCGTCCATGCCACCCGACTGGGACCTCCTGGTCTCCGGTGACCGGCTGGTGTTGACGCTCTTCGAGCTGGCCATGGACCCGACCTGCCCGGCCCGGCGCTTCGCGCTGCACTGCCTCTACATCTACGCCGCCGACGGCATCCGGACGAACTTCCGGGCCCACCCGAAGCGCCGCTTCCGCAAGCTCGTCGAGCAGGCCGAGCGCGACGGCGACGAGCTGATGAGGATCTGGGCGCACAACGGTCGCGTACTGCTGGCCCGGCCGGATCTCTTCGTCTACCGGGACTGGTGCGAGGGCGGCCTGGTCCGCGAGAACCGCCGACTCGGCTGACATGATCGTTGGTGCTTGAGCAGCGAACTGCCCGGCGTGTCGAGTCGCTCAGCCGCCAACGATCACGCCCGCACAGCGCCGCACCAAGGCTCGTGCACGGCGAACGGGCCGGGACCCCCCGTGGGTCCCGGCCCGCACGTTGGTCGCCGGTCAGTCGCGCTTGCGGTCGGTCTCGGCTCGGGACGGGTCGACGCCGTGGTCGCCCTGGTCGGCGAACCGCCCCTGCTTGATCCGGTCCCGGAAGGTTCCCTCGGTGACCTTGTCGAACTTCTCGCGGACGGTGTCGGCCAGACCTTCCAACCGCTCTTCCGTCTGCTGAGCGACTCTCTTCGCCGGCTCCGCCATCGCTCCCCCTCGCCATGCCGGTAGGCCCGAATTAAGCCGTTTGTACCCCGTATTGACAGGTTAACGGAAGCGGCCCGGTCCGCGCCGAGAAATCGGAGCGCGGGCCGGGCCGAGGGAGCGGTACGTGGGTCAGCGGTCGGTCGTACGGCGGGGACGCCAGACCACCAACGCGGTGGACGTGCGGTTGGTCGGCACCAGATCCCGACCCGGGAAGCGGGCCAGCGACTCCAGCTCGGCCACCCGGCGGTACGCGGCGTCCAGTTCCGCCTCCAACCGCGCGACCCGCTGCTGCGCCTGCTCCAGCAGCCGTTCCAGCCCGATGATCCGCTTGACGCCGGCCAGGTTGATCCCGTCGTCCTGACTGAGCCGCTGCACCTCGCGCAGCAGCACCACGTCCCGGACGCTGTACCGACGGCCACCGCCGGCAGCCCGGCCGGGCTGCACCAGCCCCAGCCGGTCGTACTGGCGCAGGGTCTGCGGGTGCATCCCCGCCATCCGCGCCGCCACCGAGATCATGAGCACCTTGGCCTCGTAGGCAGGGTCACCCGAACCGAGGAACTCGCCCGACATCGCGCTCACCTCCGCGTCCATCCCACCGGACTAACCGACCCGACGCACCCGTGCGTCGAGATGTTCCCGCGCCGCCGGAGGACTCTGCTCGGCGAACGCCTCAAGAGCAGCCCGCGCCTCGTCCGTCAGCCGGGCGGGCACCACCACGTCCAGGGTGACCAGCAGATCGCCGGCCTGCCCGTCGCGACGGACCACACCCTTGCCCCGGGCCCGCAGCACCCGTCCGCTGGGCGTGCCCGGCGGCACCCGTAGCGTCACCGCGCCGTCGAGCGTGGGCACCCGCAGGTCCGTGCCGAGCACGGCCTCCGCGAAGGTCACCGGCACGGTCAACGTCAGGTCGTCTCCGGTACGCCCGAACAGCTCGTCCGGCCGGACCTTGACGTGCACGAACAGATCGCCGGCCGGGCCACCGCGCTCACCCGGCTCACCGCGCCCGGCCAGCCGGATGCGTTGGCCGTCGGCCACCCCGGCCGGGAAGCGCACGTTCATCGTGCGGGTCTTGGTGACGCCGCCGCTGCCGTGGCACTCCGGGCACTTCTCCTCCACCACGGTCCCGACGCCCTGGCAGTTGCCGCACGGCTCGGAGAAGCTGAACGACCCCTGGTTGCGGGTCGTCACACCGGCCCCGTGGCAGACCGAGCAGGTACGCGGCTGGGTGCCGGGCTTGGCGCCGTTGCCGTGACAGGTGTCGCAGACGCCGGGAGCGCGCAACGTCAGCGGCAGGGTCACCCCGCGCACCGCGTCGCCGAAGTCCAGTGCCACCTCGGTCTCGACGTCCCGGCCACGGGCCGGGCCGCGCGCGGCGGCCTGCCCACCGGCCTGCCCGCCCGAGAAGATCGAGCTGAACAGGTCCTGGAAACCGGCCCCACCGCCGAAACGGCGATCACCGCCACCAGCGCCACCGCCGAACAGGTCGGAGACGTCGAACGGCATCCCACCCGGCTGACCACCGGCCCGGGCGTTGCGCCGGAACGCGCCCGAACCGAACAGCGAACGCATCTCGTCGTACTCCCGGCGACGGCCGGCGTCCGACAGCACGTTGTACGCCTCGGACACGGCCTTGAACCGCTCCTCGGCCTTCGGGTCGCCCGGATTGTGATCCGGGTGCGATTCCCGGGCCAGCTTGCGGTACGTCTTCTTGATGTCATCCGCGGAGGCGGCCTTGTCCACGCCGAGCACGGCGTAGAAGTCCTTCTCAAGCCAGTCCTTCGAACTCACCGGTCCACCACCCCCTTCCGACCGTCGTGGCCCGGCCGCCCCGCCCACCGCCGCGCGGGGGACGGGACGGCCCGGTCACCGTCTCGCACTATTCCGGATCCGCGACCGCGACCAGCGCGGGGCGCAGCAGCCGCTCACCGAGCTGGTAGCCGCGCCGCATGACCTGCACGCAGGTCGGCTCGCTGACCTCGGCCGAAGTCTGGTGCGCGACCGCCTCGTGCCGGGTCGGGTCGAACGGGTCGCCCTGCCCGCCGAACGCGTTCAGGCCGAACTTGCCCAGCGCGGTGGTGAGCTGTTCCGCCACCGTGCCGAACGGCCCGACCAGGTCGCCGTGTTCCCGGGCCCGGTCCAGGTCGTCCAGGATCGGCAGCAGCGCGGCCAGCACCGAGCCGGTCGCCTGCTCCTGCACCAGGGCACGGTCACGGTCGACCCGCTTGCGGTAGTTGGCGTACTCCGCCGACACCCGCTGCAGGTCCCTGGTTCGCTCGTCGAGCTCGGCCCGGAGCGCCTCCAACTCGGCGCCGAGCGAGGTGCCCGTGCCACCGCCGTCCACCGGCTGCGCCGGGGCGTCCACCACCGGCGGACCGGACGGTTCCGGCCCGTCGGTGGAGTTGACCTCGATCTCGATCTCGTCGACCACGACCTCAGCGTCCTCGACCAGACCCTCGGCCGGTACGCCGGTCTCCGCGTCCGCGGCGGTGCCCTCCGGCTCCGCCGTGTCGGCGAGCTTGCGGTTGTTGCGGATGACGACCCGCTCCCCGTCGCCGGTGGCCGGCTCCGTGGGCGCGGAGCCACCCGGCGTCGACCCGGTGTCGCCCGGGTCGGCGGCTCGTGGCTTCTGCGTCATGCGGCTACCTCATCCCTTCGCCGTGGATACGTGTCGGAGGCCGATGGTCACTTCTTGCCGTCCTCGTCCACGATCTCCGCGTCGACCACGTCGTCGGCCCCGCCGGCCTGCGCGCCACCGGTCGCACCGGTCGCACCGGTCGCACCCGGACCGGCCTCACCGCCGGGCTGGCCCTGCTCGGCCTGCTGGGCGTAGAGCAGCGAGCCGGCCTGCTGGGAGACCTGCGCCAGCTTCTCGTGCGCGGACTTGATCTTCTCGATGTCCTGGCCGCCCAGGGCACCGCGCAGTTCGCCGAGCGCCTCGTTGAGCTGCTCGCGGTTCTCACTGGGCAGCTTCTCGCCGCTCTCGGCGAGGAACTTCTCGGTCTGCCACTGAAGCGCCTCGGCCACGTTGCGGGTCTCGGCGTCGTCGCGGCGGCGCTTGTCCTCCTCCGCGTGCTCCTCGGCGTCCCGGCGCATGCGCTCGATGTCGTCCTTCGGCAGCGAGGAGCCGCCGGTGATCGTCATCTTCTGTTCCTTGCCGGTGCCCAGGTCCTTGGCGTGCACGTTGACGATGCCGTTGGCGTCGATGTCGAAGGCGACCTCGATCTGCGGCACACTGCGCGGCGCCGGCGGAAGACCGGTCAGCTCGAAGGTGCCGAGCTTCTTGTTGTAGGCCGCGATCTCCCGCTCACCCTGGAACACCTGGATCAGCACCGACGGCTGGTTGTCGTCGGCCGTGGTGAAGACCTCGGAGCGCTTGGTCGGAATCGTGGTGTTGCGCTCGATGAGCTTGGTGAAGATGCCGCCCTTGGTCTCGATGCCCAGGCTCAGCGGGGTCACGTCGAGCAGCAGGACGTCCTTGACCTCGCCCTTGAGCACGCCGGCCTGGAGGGCGGCGCCGACGGCGACGACCTCGTCCGGGTTGACGCCCTTGTTGGGGTCGCGGCCGGTGAGCTGCTTGACCAGGTCGGTCACGGCGGGCATCCGGGTCGAACCACCGACCAGGATGACGTGCTCGACGTCGGAGATCTTGATCCCGGCGTCCTTCACGGCCTGCTCGAAGGGGACCTTGCAGCGGTCCAGCAGGTCCTGCGTCATCCGCTGGAACTCGGCGCGGCTGAGCGTCACGTCGAGGTGCAGCGGGCCGGCGGAGCCTGCGGTGATGTACGGCAGGTTGATGTTGGTGGTGGTGGCGGCGGACAGCTCAATCTTGGCCTTCTCGGCGGCCTCACGGAGACGCTGAAGGGCCATCTTGTCCTGACCGAGGTCGATGCCGTGCTCACCGCGGAACGTCTTGACCAGGTGGTCGATGATGCGCTGGTCCCAGTCGTCGCCACCGAGGTGGTTGTCACCGCTGGTCGACTTGACCTCGATGACGCCCTCGGCCAGCTCCAGCAGCGACACGTCGAAGGTGCCGCCGCCGAGGTCGAAGACCAGGACGGTCTGCTCCTTGGAGCCCTTGTCCAGCCCGTACGCCAGGGCGGCCGCGGTCGGCTCGTTGACGATCCGCAGCACGTTGAAGCCGGCGATCTCACCGGCCTCCTTGGTGGCCTGACGCTGGCTGTCGTTGAAGTAGGCCGGGACGGTGATCACCGCGTCGGTGATCTGCTCGCCCAGGTACGCCTCGGCGTCCCGCTTGAGCTTCATCAGGGTCCGGGCCGAGATCTCCTGCGGGGTGTACTTCTTGTCGTCGATGTCGACGGACCAGTTCGTGCCGACCTCACGCTTGACCGAACGGATCGTCCGGTCCGGGTTGGTCACCGCCTGGCGCTTCGCGACCTCACCGACGAGCACCTCGCCGTTACGGGCGAACGCGACGATCGACGGCGTCGTCCGCGAGCCCTCAGCGTTGGCGATGACGGTGGGCTCACCGCCCTCGAGAACGCTGACGCAGGAGTTCGTCGTGCCGAGGTCGATACCGACCGCACGTGCCATCTTCGCTTCCTCGCTTCGTAAGGTTGTGCAGGTGACGGGCACCGCCCGCGACTGCCCGGCGGGCGCCGCCCGCAGCGGGCCCACCACAAGTTGAGTGAACTTGACTCAATAGTGCCACGCGGTGGCGAATCGTCAAGTCGAGTTGAGCCGACCCGACGCAACCCAGACGTTATTACCGTCTGGATTGTCTTCCCCTGCATCGGTCGGGCACGCTTTAGCGGTGACGACGCACGGCGATTCCGCCACCCGTTCCGGCGCGCCCGCCGTCGCCGCCCGCACCGTCCCTCCGGACGCCGCGGAGGAGCCGTCCGTCACGACCGGGGACGACAGCCTCCCCGGCGCGCTGTCGGGTCTTCGGGCCGCGATCGGCGCCACCCGCTATCCGCTCGCCCTGCCCTCCGCCAGCTCCGCCCGGCACGCCGCCGGCGCCCTCACCGACCAGCTCGACGACTACCTGCTGCCCCGACTGGCCCGGCTGGACGCCCCGCTGCTCGTGGTGGTCGGCGGCTCCACCGGCGCAGGCAAGTCGACCCTGGTCAACAGCCTGGTCAAGGCCCGCGTCAGCGCCGCCGGCGTGCTGCGGCCCACCACCCGGTCCCCGGTGCTGGTGTGCAACCCGGCCGACGCCGCCTGGTTCCGGCAGGGCGACCTGCTGCCCGGGTTGACGCGTACCACCGAGCCGAGCGACGACCCGCGCTCCCTGCACCTGGTGACCGCCCCGGCCCTACCCCCGGGTCTGGCCTTCCTCGACGCGCCGGACATCGACTCGGTGGTCGACGCCAACCGCGCGCTCGCGAGCCAGCTGCTCGCCGCCGCCGACCTCTGGCTCTTCGTCACCACCGCCGCCCGGTACGCCGACGCGGTGCCGTGGGAGCTGCTGCGCAGCGCGCGGGGCCGGGGGGCCGTGATCGCCATGGTGCTCGACCGCGTACCCGTCGAGGCCAGCGACGAGATCGCCGCGCACCTGGCCGAGATGCTCGCCGCGCAGGATCTGGGTCGAGCGCCGCTGTTCGTCCTGCCAGAGACCTGGGTCGACGGTCAGGGACTGCTGCCCGAGGGGGTCACGGCACCGCTGGCCGAATGGTTCGCCAGGCTGGCCGCCGACGCCGACGCCCGCGCCGCGGTGGTCCGCCAGACGCTCGACGGCGCGCTGGCCGCCCTGTACCCCGCCGTCGAGGAGCTGGCCGGCGCCGCCGACGAGCAGGTGACCGCCGCCGATGGGTTGGACGAACGGGTCCGGACCGCGTACCGCGGAGCCGAACGGACCGTCGAGCAGGGTCTGCGGGACGGTCGGCTGCTCCGCGGCGAGGTGCTGGCCCGCTGGCAGGAGTTCGTCGGCACCGGCGAGTTCTTCCGCACGCTGGAGGCCCGTATCGGGCGTCTCCGAGACCGGGTGGTGGCCGCCGTCACCGGCCGGCCCGCGCCCGCCTCCGAACTGCGCAACGCCATCGAGTCCCAACTCGTCACCCTGCTGCGGGGCGTGGCGTCCGAGGCCGCCGAATCCGCGTACACCGGGTGGAAGGCGCATCCGGCGGGCGCGGATCTGCTCGAGCCGGGGCTCGCCTATCCGAGCGACGACCTGCCCGAGCGCGCCGAACGGATGATCCGGGACTGGCAACGCGCCGTGCTGGAGCTGGTCCGGGTCGAGGGCGCTGACAAGCGGTTCGTGGCCCGCACCGCTGCGTACGCGGTGAACGCCACCGGGTTGGCCGTGATGATCGCCGTGTTCGCCTCGACCGCGTTCATCCCCACCGGGTTGGAGGTGGCCACCGGGGCCGGCACGACCGTCGCCGCACAGGCCGTACTCCAGGCGATCTTCGGGGACCAGGCGGTGCGTACCCTCGCCGCCAAGGCCCGGGTCGACCTCCTGGCGCGGGTGCGGAAGCTGCTGGACGCGGAGGCCGACCGCTTCCTGACCCGCACCGCCGACGCCCGGCCCGCCGAGGCGGCCGGCGACACGCTGCGCCGGGCCGCCGGGCGGGTCGAGCTGGCCCGGCACCGCAGTGGCCTGGCCACCGACGACGACACCCTGCCCGCCGGCGACGAGGAGGGTGCACGGTGACCAACATCACCGGCCGGGTACGCGAGGTCTTCCGCGGCGACCAGCGGATCGATCCCGACGCGCTGATCGGCCGCCTGGACGCCGTACGCCGCCTCCTGACCGCCGTCGACGGCCTGCTGCCCGACGCCGAGCTGGTGCCCGCGCACACCCTGGTCGAGCGGGCCGGCACCCGGCTCGCGTTGTCCCGCGACCACACCGTCGTCGCCCTCGCCGGGGCGACCGGCAGCGGCAAGTCCAGCCTGTTCAACGCGCTCGCCCAACTGGAACTCTCGCCCGTCGGTGTCCGCCGACCCACCACCGGCGTGACGCACGCGTGCGTGTGGGGCCCGCTGGCGGACGCCAACCGGCTGCTCGACTGGATCGGGGTGCTGCCCCGGCACCGCTTCGTACGCGAGAGCGCACTCGACGGCGACGACGAGACACCCCTGCACGGGCTGATCCTGCTCGACCTGCCGGACTTCGACTCGGTACAGCGGTCCCACCGCCTCGAGGTCGACCGGCTGCTCGGCCTGGTCGACCAGGTGGTCTGGGTGGTCGACCCGCAGAAGTACGCCGACCGGGTCATCCACGACAGCTACCTGCGCGAGTTCCACCGGCACCGGGACGTCACCCTGGTCGTGCTCAACCAGGCCGACCGGCTGCCGGCGGCCGAGCTGCCCCGCGTCCTGGACGACCTGCGCCGACTGCTCGACTCCGACGGGCTGACCGGCGTACCTCTGCTCGCCACCACCGCCATCGACCCGGCCGGGATGGTCGGGCTGCGCACCGCGCTGGAGCGTACGGTCGCCGACCGGCAGGCCGCCCTGCGTCGACTGGCCGGCGGCGTCGACACGGTGGTCGCCGGGCTGGACGAGATGATCGGCTCGGCCCGGCCGGCGGGTGGTCCGGACGACGCGACCGTCGCCGGGCTGAACCGGGCGTTGGCCGACGCCGCCGGTGTGCCGGCGGTGAGCGAGGCGGTGGAGAGGGCGTACCGGCATCGGGCCGGTGCGGCCACCGGCTGGCCGGTGGTCCGGGGCTGGCGGCGGTTGCGGCCCGACCCGCTGCGCCGGCTGCACCTACCCGGCCCGGCCGGCGCGGACGCCGACCCGGCGGAGAGCCTGGTGGCGGCGACCTCGGTGCCCGACCCGACGGCCGCCCAGCGGTCCGCGCTCGGCCTGGCGATCCGTGCGGTGGCCGACCGGGCCGCCGGTGACCTGCCCGCCGCCTGGCCGACAGCGGTGACCTCGGCGGCCCGGTCCCGCCTCGACGACCTGCCGGACGCGTTGGACCGCGCGATCGCCGGCACCGACCTCGGCCTGGACCGTCAGCCGGTGTGGTGGCGCGTCGTCGGCGGTGTGCAGTGGCTGGTCACCCTGGCCGCCGTGGTCGGCCTGGGCTGGCTGGCACTCGGCTACGCGCTGCGGGCGCTCGGCCTGCCGGCGCTGGACAACCCGCTGGTCGGGCAGGTGCCGATGCCGACCGTGCTGCTGCTCGGTGGCCTGCTGGCCGGGCTGCTGGTGGCGGCGCTGACCCGGCCGGTGGTGCGCTGGGCGGCCCAGCGGGCGCGGGCCCGCGCCCGGCAGCGGCTGACGGTCCGTGTCGCCGAGGTCGGCGTGGAGTACGTGCTCGCTCCGGTACGGATCGTGCTCGCCTCGTACGCGCAGGCGCGCGACGCGCTCCGCGAGGCTGCCCGCCGCTGACGCCTCTGCGTACGCCCGAGCGGCGTAGGGTCGAAGCATGGCCACGCCTCAGACCCCTTACGACGCGGTGCTGCACGCCGCACGCGACGTGACCAAGCTGGAGTCCGCCCTCGACGCCGAGATGCTCGGCAGCGCGCTGCTGGGCAGTGTCTACGCCATCGCGGAGACCGACCGCGACACCGCCATGCGGGAGTTCGTCACCGGATTCCTCGCCGCCACCGCCCGCCGTCGGATCGCGGCGGCGACCACCATCCGCCAGGTCTTCGCCGCACTCGTCCCGACCGCCGAGGGCGTCGAGCGGGTACGCCCCGGCAGCCAGGCGCCCGCCTGGTCCGGCCAGCTCGGCCGGGTGCACCTCACCGGCAGTTGGGCGTACGGCGACGTGTACGGCGACCAGACCTCCTACCTCGCCACCTTCGCGTACGACGACGCGGCCGGCGGCCCAGAGCACGCGCTGGTGGCCCTCGTCGACCACAACATCGGGATCACCAAGGACATCTTCGTCGGCGGGCCCGCCGAGCGGATTCTCGACCAGGTCCGGCAGATGTGCGCGGACGACGAACTGACCTGGTTCCGCACCGAGGACCCGGCCCGGCTGCGGGGCGAGGTGGCCCGTCACCTCTCGGTCACCGACGACCTGGGCGAGCTGCCCGGCGAGGGTTCGCTGGCCACCGACCGCGCGCTGGTGGGCGCCCGGCTCGCGGTGCTGCCGGTGGCCGCCGCGCCGACCGGGCCGGCCGAGGTCGAACCGCTGTCCGCCGCCGAGCGCACCGACCTGGTCCGGCGGTTCCTGGCGTCGCCGGAGGCCGCCCGGTTCGGGCTCGACAGCGTCGACGGTCCCGAGCTCGCGTCGCTGCACTTCTGCCTCAGCCTGCTGCTGGACCACGCGGCGTCCTTCCCCGACTCGGACCCGATGCGATGGAGCCCAGCGGTGTCCGGGCTCTTCCTGCTCGACTGGGTGCACCGCCGTGCCGTGCTCGACATGGACGACGCGGCGATGCTGCCCCGGGTGCTGCGCGCCTGGGCCCGATACGCGTCACGGCAGCGGGGGCTGCCCGAGGCGGCCGCCGAGCGGACCGACGAGGCCATCGAGGAGATGGTGCCGGAGTTCGCCCGGCTCTACTCCACTGGCGAGCGGCGCAGCCCGGCCACCGCGGCGGTCGCCCAACTGATGGCCGACGGCGTGGACCCGGACGACCCGGCCGCGCTGGACGCCTGGATCGAGGCGAACCGGCACCGCCTCGCCGACGACGGCGCCTGACGGCATCCGGGCGGGCGGTGCCGAGCCGCCCGGCGGAGCTCGGTGGGCCCGGTAGGTCCGCCCGGCGGAGCTCGGTGGGCCCGCCCGGCGGATGCGCTCAACGCGGCCCGGCGGGTGCGCTCAGCGCAGGAGGCCGAAGACGATCGCGGCGATCAGCGCGCCGAGCACCCCGCCGGCGAGTACCTGGGAGACGGTGTGGTCCCGCAGGCGTACGCGGGACCAGCCGACCACACCCAACAGCGGCGCGGCGACCAGGAACCCGGGCCCGAAGGTCAGTGCCAGGATGACCAGGGTGCCGGCGGAGACCGCCGAGTGGATCGACATCTTCCACCAGTGGCTCACCGACAGGGCGACCACCAGTCCGACCAGCCCCGCCACCGCCACCGCCAACAACAGCCGCGGCGCACCGAGGGCGACGAGCAGAGCGAGTCCGGCGGCGACCGAGCCGAGACCGACCAGCAGGGGTACCCGCCGCTGCTCCCGACGGCCGATGTGGTGGTCGGTGAGCCGTCCTCGACGGACCCCGCCGACGATGTAGGCGAACGGGATGCCGGTGACGAAGACCGTCGCGAGTAGCCCCCACACCAGGCCTCGGGCACTGCCCCGGGCGCTGTGCCAGCTCACCGTGACGATCAGCAGCGACACCAGCACGGCCGGGGCGGTCAGCTCGGTGACGAGTCGGGCGACCCGCAGCCCCGGACCGGGGCGGGCAGCGACCGGGCGGGGTTCCGCACCGCCGCCCACGCCACCCCCTCTGGTACGCGCCCACCGCCGACCCGGCGACGCCTGCTCGTCACCGTACCGCCGGGGAGACCCCGGGATGCGTGGGTCCGGCCAGCCACGGACCGACCACAGCCACCGGCCTGGGCCTCGGTGATCAAGAGTTTCGCGTCAGGAATCGTGGTCACGGTGACGCGAACCTCTTGATCACCGAGGGTTGATGTTCACACCTGGCGCTGCCGGCGCGCTGCGCGGGGGTGACGGCGTTGGAGCGGGCGCGGTGGTGGGCTCGGGCGGGCTGGGCGTCGCCGACGGCGGGGCCGTGGTGGCCGGTACGGAGAGGGTGCTGGTGGGGGCGGCCGTGGCGGTCGACGGGTCGGTCGTGGTCGGTGCCGACGGGTCGGTCGTGGACGGGTCGGTCGTGGCGGGTGTCGACGGGTCGGTCGGCGACGGGCTCGGGTCGGACGTCTCGGTCGGTTCCGGGTCCGGTGGCGCGGTCGGCGACGGGCTGGAAGGTGGCGCGGCCGGCGGGGCGCTCCGGGTGGGTCGGGGGGGTGGCGGCGCGGACACCACCCGGCGGATGGGCAACCGGTCGTCCACCGTCGGGCCGTACCACGAGTCGTCCGGGACACGCCGGGGCGCGGCGGGCAGCCAGTCGGCGGTCGCGGTCGGGCCGGCGCCGGGTGTGTCGGGTGTCGGGAGCACGGGCGGTGGCGGCTGACTGGTCACCGGCATCGGGATGACCACCGGCCCGACCGACGGGGTCGGGATGAACGGGGTGCTGGTGTCCGGCAACGCGGAGGTGCCCGGGGTGGCCGAGCCGGCGCTGATCGCCGCGAGGACGGGCATCGACGCGGTGCCGGCCAGCAGTGCGACGGTGAGCAGGTAGCCCCGGGAGGGGCCGCCCGCACCCGGGGCCCGGTGCGCACCGATCACCCGGCGGTAGCCGCCCGGCGAGCGGTGGCGGCCGAGCGCGGGTGTGCCGGGACCGTCACCTGACTCGTCCACCACACACCCCTTGTCGTCGGCCCCTGCGATCGCTGTCGGAGGTCGCACGGGGTGACGGCCGGCGGTCGATTCCGGCTAATCACCCGATCGGCACGATCCTGCGGTAATCAGCCTCGTCCAGTTACCATCCGTCAGCCAACACCCACCGCGTGTCGACACGCGACAGTGACCGAATGATGACGAATCAGTACCGGAACTCCCGCTGGACGCGCACCAGCATGATGGCGACAAACAGCGGCAAAACGTGGACGGTCGGAATGCGGGGCGGGCGTACTGTGGGCGCTCTCACCTGCTCTGCGAATATGGAACACGACGGCAACGCAGCCGCGACCTCCGCGCACCCCTGCGGCAGACGCGGCCCGGCGCCGGCGCTCCCGATCCGGGTTCGGCCAGAACCCGGCTCACGCCGCGCGGCAACCCCCACCCGGGCTAGGCGCGGCCGCCAGGAACCGGTCCGGCAGCAGCCGGACAGGCGCACGAGTTGCGTGGCCGGGTGACCCCCCGGTGCCGACGCAGACACGACAGGGAGAGACCGATGGCAAAGGGCGACCCCGGGGGCACCACCCGCAGCAGGCGGGCAGCTCCCCGCTCCAAGAAGGGCGCGACCGGCAACCCCGAGCTGGTGCAGCTGCTCACCCCCGAAGGCGAGCGGATCGACAGCGCCACCGGGCCGGACGGCACCGAATACCGCGTCGACTTCTCCGACGAGGAGTACCGCGGGCTCTACCGCGACCTGGTGCTGGTCCGCAAGCTGGACGCCGAGGCGACCGCGCTCCAGCGCCAGGGTGAGCTGGGCCTCTGGGCCAGCCTGCTCGGCCAGGAGGCCGCGCAGGTCGGCTCCGGGCGCGCGCTGCGGACGCAGGACATGGCTTTCCCGACCTACCGGGAGCACGGCGTCCTCTACTGCCGGGGTATCGACCCGATCATGCCGCTCGGCCTGTTCCGCGGCGTCGACCAGGGCGGCTGGGACCCGAACGAGTTCAAGTTCAACATGTACACGATCGTCATCGGCGCGCAGACCCTGCACGCGACCGGATACGCCATGGGCATCACCATGGACGGCAAGGTCGGCACCGACGACGGCGAGGCCGCGATCGCCTACTTCGGCGACGGGGCCACCAGCCAGGGCGACGTCAACGAGGCGTTCGTCTGGGCCAGTGTGTTCAACGCGCCGCTGGTCTTCTTCTGCCAGAACAACCAGTACGCGATCTCCGAACCGCTGGAGCGGCAGACCCGTGTCCCCCTCTACCAGCGGGCCGCCGGCTTCGGCTTCCCCGGCGTACGGGTGGACGGCAACGACGTGCTGGCGTCGTACGCGGTCACCCGCACGGCGCTGGACAACGCCCGGCACGGGCAGGGCCCGAGCCTGATCGAGGCGTACACCTACCGGATGGGCGCGCACACCACCTCCGACGATCCGACCCGTTACCGGATCGCCAGCGAGGTGGAGTCGTGGCAGGCGAAGGACCCGATCCTCCGGGTCAAGACCTTCCTGGAGAAGCAACAGATCGCCGACGCGGCCTTCTTCGCCGAGGTCGACGAGCAGGCCCGCCGCGAGGCGGTGCACCTGCGCGAGCGGGTGCTCACCATGCCGGACCCGGAGCCGGTGACGATGTTCGACCACGTCTACCCCAACGGGTCGCCGCTGCTCGACGAGCAGCGTGCGCGGTTCAACCGCTACATGGAGTCGTTCGAGGGGAGCGCCCACTGATGACCACGGAGACGCTCACCCTCGGCAAGGCCCTCAACACCGGCCTGCGTCGCGCCCTGGAGACCGACCCCAAGGTCGTCATCATGGGCGAGGACGTCGGCAAGCTCGGCGGCGTCTTCCGGATCACCGACGGGCTCCAGAAGGACTTCGGCGACCAGCGGGTGATCGACACCCCGCTGGCCGAGTCCGGCATCATCGGCACCGCCGTCGGCCTGGCCATTCGTGGTTACCGGCCGGTCTGCGAGATCCAGTTCGACGGCTTCGTCTACCCCGCGTACGACCAGATCGTGTCGCAGGTGGCGAAGATGCACTACCGCTCGGGCGGCCGGCTCAGCATCCCCATGGTCATCCGCATTCCGTTCGGTGGCGGCATCGGCGCGGTGGAGCACCACTCCGAGTCGCCGGAGGCGTACTTCGCGCACACCGCCGGCCTGAAGGTGGTGTCCTGCGCCAACCCGCAGGACGCGTACGTGATGATCCAGCAGGCCATCGCCTCGGACGACCCGATCGTCTTCCTGGAGCCCAAGCGGCGCTACTGGGAGAAGGGCCAGGTCGACCTGGACGCGCCGCTGTCCGACGCGTACCCCCTGCACTCGGCCCGGGTGGTGCGGCCCGGCACGGACGCGACCGTGCTGGCGTACGGCCCGATGGTGCGCACGTGCCTGGAGGCCGCGACGGCCGCCGCCGAGGACGGCCGGGAGCTGGAGGTCATCGACCTGCGTACGCTGTCGCCGCTGGACCTGGGCGCGGTGTACGAGTCGGTGAAGCGCACCGGCCGCGCGGTGGTGGTGCACGAAGCGCCGTCGAACATCGGCCTGGGCGCCGAGCTGGCCGCCCGGATCACCGAGGAGTGCTTCTACTCCCTGGAATCGCCGGTGCTGCGGGTGACCGGCTTCGACACCCCCTACCCGGCGGCCCGGGTGGAGGAGGAGTACCTGCCCGACCTCGACCGGGTGCTCGACGCCGTCGACCGCACCTTCGGCTGGTGAGCGGCATGTCCCGGATCAAGACGTTCAACCTGCCCGACCTGGGCGAGGGGCTGACCGAGGGCGAGATCCTGGCCTGGCTGGTCAAGGTCGGCGACACGATCGAGCTGAACCAGCCGATCGTCGAGGTCGAGACGGCCAAGGCGGCGGTGGAGATCCCGGCGAAGTGGGCCGGGCAGGTGCAGGCGATCCACCACCCGGAGGGCACCACGGTCGAGGTCGGTACGCCGATCATCGCGATCGACACCGACCCGGGCGCGGGCCCGCTGGATGCCCCGTCCACCACGGCCACGCCCACCGGCGACCTACCCACCCCGTCGGCGGCCTCGCTGGCGGCCGTCGAGCTGGCCCCGGCCGAGGGCATGATCGAGCCGGGCCTGATCGGCGGTGCCGCCCCGGGCGGGCGGACGGCTGTGCTCGTCGGCTACGGCCCGCGTACCACCGCCGCGAAGCGCCGCCCCCGCAAGGGGGCCGTCCCAGCCCAGCCAGCCGCCCCCGCCCCCGCCCCCGCCCGGGTCGATCATGGAGTTATGGTGGGGGACACAAGCGTTGCTACCCCTACGATTCCGGCACCACAACTCCATGATCGACGTGCTGGGGCGAGTGGCGGCGGGGTCGTGCTGGCCAAGCCGCCGGTGCGGAAGCTCGCCAAGGATCTTGGGGTTGACCTGAGGACGCTGACCGGGTCGGGGCCGCTGGGCTCGATCACCCGGGAGGACGTACAGCAGGCGGCGAGCGAGGCCGCGGCGGTGGCCGAGCCGGTCACGGCCACCTCGACCGCGACGAGCGCCGCGAGCTTCGGCGCGGACCGTGAGCAGCGCATCCCGGTCAAGGGGGTTCGCAAGCTCACCGCCGAGAACATGTCCCGCTCGGCGTTCACCGCCCCGCACGTGACGGAGTTCCTGACTGTCGACGTGACCCGGGCCATGAAGGCGCTGGAGCGCCTGCGGGGCCGACGGGAGTGGCGCGACGTACGGGTCTCGCCGTTGCTCCTGGTGGCGAAGGCCGTGCTGCTGGCCGTCAAGCGCCACCCCATGGTCAACTCGACCTGGGCCGGTGACGAGATCGTGGTCAAGGAGTACGTGAACCTCGGCATCGCGGCGGCCACCGAGCGCGGCCTGATCGTGCCGAACGTCAAGGACGCCGGCCGGCTCTCCCTGCGGGCGTTGGCGGACGCGCTGAACGACCTGGTGCAGACGGCGAAGTCCGGCCGCACCTCGCCCGCGGACATGTCGGGCGGCACCCTGACCATCACCAACGTCGGGGTGTTCGGGGTGGACACCGGAACGCCGATCCTGCCGCCGGGCGAGTCGGCGATCCTCGCCTTCGGCGCCGTGCGGGAGATGCCCTGGGTGCACAAGGGCAAGGTCAAGGCCCGTCAGGTCACCACGCTGGGGCTGAGCTTCGACCACCGGATCATCGACGGTGAGCTGGGCTCGAAGTTCCTGCGCGACATCGGGGACTTCCTCGCCGACCCCGAGGCGGCGCTGCTCGCCTGGACCTGACCGGTCCGGAACGCCAGCCACGGCCGGTGTGCCACGGGTTAACGCCCGGCACACCGGCCGTGTCCGTTGGGCGACGAAACCGCCAGCTGCCAGTCCTGTTGACCTTTGATTGTTAGGCAGGTGTCTCAGCTCACCTAATAATCGATGCAAGTTAGCCGTCTTCTGCGGTTGAATAGACGCATCAGGGGCTGACAACCGAATAGCCAGGGGGACCCAGCAATGAGCAACATGATCGAGCGAATCCGCAACCACCGCGACGCCAACCGCCGCGCGCGTGCCATCGAGCACGCGCTGCGCTCGGCGAACTCGCCGGCCGTTCGCGAGGAGCTTCTCGTCATCGCCCAGCGTCACATGAGCTGACGCTCCACGACATTCCTCACCTCCTCCAGATCGATGGCCCACCCGGCTCACCGGGTGGGCCATCGGCATTCCGTCCCCAGTTCACACCGGGACGCCAGCACGTGATACCGGGATTCCGCCCTGCCGCAGCGCCCGGTACGGTGGGCTTCGGTCGCCGCCCGCCGGCCCGGCCGACACCGAGCCGATATGAGCTGCTCGACGCCACCCGGCGACGGGCAGTGACGACCGGTGCTCCTTGGACGCCCCATGGGGCTACCGGATACGGTGCGGGGAGCCGGCACGGCGGTACGCCGGTGACGCCGGCAGCCATGCCGAGGAGACCGATCGGCACCGGCGGCCGACATGTGATGGAGGAGGCGCACCCATGACGTCCGAGGGCCCGCACCGTACCGGCCAGGAGCCGGACGAGGTGTCACCGGGCGCCGGCGGACCGGCGCCGTACGGCGACCGCCCGGCGCAGCCGGACAACAGCTACGACGCCGCCGGCCCCGACCTGGGCTGGGCACCACCCCCGCCACCCGCGCGGCCGAACCCGTCGTGGGCGACCCAGTCCGAGCCGCAGCCGAACCCCGCGTGGGGCGCTGCCGCCGCACCGCAGCCCAGCGATCCCACACAGCCCGCCTGGGCCGCTGGTGGCTCCCCGGAGCCGGCCCAACCCGCCCAGTGGACTCCGCCGCAGCAGGGCTGGACGCCGCCCGAGCAGGCGGCCCCCGCCTGGCCCGCCGCCTCTGCCGAGCAGCAGCCCGACTGGGCGCAGGCCCAGCCGGCCGCGCGGGGCGCCGCCCAGGTGCCCCCGGCCACCGCCGCATGGCCCGCCCAGGACGACCCGTCCCGCTCCGGCGGATGGGCCGGTGGGGCAGGCCAGGCCAGCCCGCCGGCGCCGGAGTGGCACGCCGAGCCGGCGCAGCCCGCCGGCCACGCTGGCGTACCCGCCCAGCAGGACGACCCGTCGGGGTCGGGTGGCTGGGCCGTCGGCGCCGCCGCCGCACGCGAGGACCAGCCCGTGTGGACGCCGGCCGAGCAGGCACCCCAGACCTGGGGCCAGCCCGCCGGGCCGTCCGAGCAGGCATCCGCTGGCTGGGCGCAGGCCGAGTCGGCCGGGGCGCGCGGCGCTGCCCAGGTCCCGGCCGGCAACTGGCCGGCACAGGACGACGCCCCGCAGTCTGCGACCTGGGGTGGCGCCGAGAACCGTCCGCAGCAGCCGGACTGGGCACTCCCGCCCCAGGACCAGCCCGTCGAGCGTCCGGAACCGACCGCCGGGCCCGCGTCCGCGCGGGCCAGCGTCAGCGTGCCCGGCAGCGACCCGACGCCCGGCTGGGCCGTCGCCGGCCCGGACAACCCGCCGCAGGCCAGCCCCGGCATCGCGGAGGTCGAGCCGTGGTCACCGGGCGAGGTGTGGGGCCGCGCCGAGGCGGAGGCCGCCGCACAGGCACGCGGCGGCCGGGACGCCGACCGGGGCGACGAGCCGCCGGTCTACCAGCCCGCACCCGCGCCCGGCATCTCACCCGCCAACGCCGTGCCGCTGCCCCCGCAGGAGCAGCGCGTACCGGGCGCCAGCCTCGCCGCCGCCCCACCGGCCGACTTCGCGCCCTCGACGCCGTACGCCCCGATCCCTGAGCAGCCGGCGTACCCCGAGCGAGACACCCCGGACGCCGCCATCCAGCGCGACGCCGAGCCCGCCGGCTGGGGCCGGGCCGAGAAGGCGTCGGCGGGTGCCGCCGTGGTGCCCTCTCCGCGTACGTCCCCGGAGGCCGGCGCGGGCCGCGCGGTCGTACCGGCCGCGGACGCCGAACCGGCCACCGGCGCGGCGGGCCGTGCCTCCGCGAGCGCCTCGGTGCCGCTGGCCAGCCGGGTGATGCCCCCGGCCGACCAGGCCATGCGGCCGGCCAGCGCCGCCACGCCTCAACCCCGGGTGTACGGCCGTCCGGCCCCGCCCGAGGACAACGAGCCGGAGCAGGCGGGCCCGGAGGCGTTCCAGGCCGCCCCGAGCCCCGAGCACCCGGGCATGCCCGACTGGCAGCAAGATGCCGGCCGCCCGGCCGCACCCGACTGGCAGCAAGATGCCGGCCGACCGAGCGCACCCGACTGGCAGCAGGACGCCGGACGCCCGGCCACGCCCGACTGGCAGCAGGCGCCGGAGCGCCAGGGCCCGCCGGACTGGCAGAACGGGTCGGAGCGGCAGGGCTTCCCCGGTTGGGGCGACGACTCGCCGTCCGACCGGTCGTCCGCGCCCAACGCCTTCGGTGAGCCCGCTGCGGCCGCCGCCGCGCCGCCGGCGTTCCCGCCCGGCGTGCCGTCCTTCGTCGACGCGCCGGGCAACAACCGGCCGGTGAACGGGGTTCGGCCGCAGTCCGGCGGTGAACGTCCCGCCGACCCGTTCGGCCCGGGTGCACCGGCCACCGGCGCCGCCGCCGTGAACGGCGCTGCGAGCTTCGGCGGGCCGGCCGACGAGCAGGCGCCGGGCGCGCAGTTCCCGGCCTTCCCGCCGCCGCAGCCCGCGCCGTCCTGGGGCCAGGAGGCCACCGGATCGGACCAGGGCCGGTTCGACGCGTTCAAGCCGGACGCGGAGGAGCCCAAGTCGGAGCCGCCCACGCCGAAGGTGCGCAACGGACGGGTCCTGGCCGCGGTGCTGATCGCCGCCGTGCTCATCCTGGCGGTGCCGCTCGGCCTGCTGATGCTGCTCGGCAAATTCGGTGGCGCGGACGACGCGCCGGCCTTCGACCCGGCGGTCGGCACCTGCGTCAAGCAGGTCGGCCAGGGTGCCTCGGCCGTGAACTGCACCGAGGCGGGCGCGTTCACGATCGTCTCCAAGGTGGACGCGAAGGACAAGTGCGCCGACCCGGCTCAGCCCCACGTGGTGCTGCCCGGCGAGGGCACCAACCGGGTCCTCTGCCTCAAGCCGGCCACCAAGTAGGACCTCCGACGGCGGGGGCACGGGCAACCGTGGCCCCGCCGCTCCGCGTCCGGGCACGGCTCCCGCGCGTGATCCACTTCACCTCGGGCACAACGAACGCTTTGCTTCCCGGCCCGCGCCCGGGGGCGGCGCGTTTCCTGCGTTTACACCCGCCGCCGGTACATGAGCAGCACGACCAGGATGACCGACGGCCACGCGAGGGCCTGCACGAGCGCCACGCTGAATTGACGCCAGTTCACCGGCCCGACGTTATAGAGGCACCGCAAACGGGTGCGCGTCGCACCACAGCCGCGCCCATACGCGCCCGTCGCAGTCGGTAACGGGATACGAACTGACGGGGCGCATGCGCGACCAACTCCCAGCCGCTGACCCGTCTATGCCTCACACCACGTCACTAGGGCCTGTCTTGTGGATCATGGTTGGTGGGGTAGGAACATCACGGGTGTCCGGAGTGTTACCCGAGCGCTAT
>NZ_JBNCKT010000090.1:0-22754 GCF_049841675.1 Micromonospora sp. DT4 | reverse complement strand
TCAATGGACCCGTGCCTGCTTCCTTCCCGCAGGTACCCGCATGTCCGGATCTTGGACCTATTGCCGGTCGCTCTAAGGGTGCGCATCGCTCGTGCGGAAGAGGTCGCGGCGGTCAGAGCCAACGCACGACTTCCCTCAGTACCCGCATCCGCCAGCCGGTCGGCGGCGACGTAGGACAAGGCGAGCCAGGCTCGCGTCAGTGCTTCATCCTGACGGTAGTCGGCGGGCCAACCGTCCAGGACATCTTCAAGGGCGTGCGCCGCCGCGTCGACTTGACCAAGACGTAGCAAGCAGTAGCCCTCGTGAGCCCGCAGGTAGGCGAGGGTGCAGTGACGGCCGATGGTGTCCGGGTCGTCTGCGCCGATGTCCGCCGCGCGATCGATCAGTCGATGTGCGGCCTTGATCGCCGCCAGTGAGCGCGTTTGGTCGCCACGAAGGGCATGTCCCTGGGCCTGGCGAATCAGGCACAGGGCACGGTCACGATCGGTGAGTTCCACAAGGGCCTCGGCAGTTCCGGCGAGTGCGGCGGCTTGAGCGCCGTCGAGCCGGTCCGCGGCCTGTTGCGCCTGCCGCATCAAGACGTAGGCAGCCATCCGCTGGTCTCCAGCCCTACGCGCCAGCCCGAGCGCCTGGTTGAGCCAATGCGTTGCGGCCGTCGCGTCCCCGAGGTTGTCGGCGGTCCATGAACCGAACTCCGCCCACCGCGCCTCCACTGCCAGCAGCCCCTGCTTGACATCCTCCGCCGCCTCATTACGGTAGCGGCGGATGACTGCCGACTCCCGGCAGACAGCTTCATAGACCTGCCGGGATCCGAACATGTTGTGCGAGACCGCGAGGAGTCGAAGCATCTCGGTCCAGTGCAGGGCCAACACGGGATCCACACCTACCGAAGCGTGTCCCAGCTCAGGCGATCCCCGTCCGGCGGACCGGTCCGGCAGCCCAACGGGCGGTCCACCTGACACTGCCGAAGGCCGCGCGGCCCAGCCCTCAGGAAGCGAATCCTGGCCCGCCCCGGCTGGGACGTCGCCAAGCGCCTGCGGCAGATCGCGCTCGGCCTCACCCCACCGCGCGCGTTGTCCGGCATCGGCCTTCTCCTCATCAAGCCGCTGCTTGAGTCGCCGGTAATCGTCGTACCCGGCAAGCAGCTCACCACCAGCACCCAGGAACGTCTCGCACCGCTGCCAGAAGACCCGATCAACAACCTGGTCGCCACGCTCAACCCCGGCGACGGTGCTCCGAGTGCTGTGCACCCGCGCAGCCAGAACAGCCTGAGTCAGGCCACGCAAATTACGCCGTTCCGCAAGCCTCGCACCGAGCGTGCGCTTCGCGTCCTGGACCTGCTGCGGATCGATCACGACACCCCGACCTCCACGACCGCGCCATAGACGCGAGAGCCAATCGACGCAGAGCGAAACCACCGTAACCGACCTCAGCACGGCCAGCGAGCGTCCACCTCATCCGGGCGCGCCAGCGGCAAGAAAGAGGGAGGGAAATGATCAAGGTAAGAAACGGAGTTGCCGCGACTGATTACCTGCCACCTTCCGGCCGCAGCCGCTGACCGTCAAGCCGGTAGAAGATCTTGTTGCCGTGCTGTGAGACGCCCATCCTCTCGTAGAAACGTTGGGCCTTCGCGTTATCCCGATCGGTGGTCCACTCGATCCGGCTGCAGGAGTTCGCGGTCGCCACCTCGACAAGGCGGTCCATGAGGAGCTGTCCAATCCCTCGGCCCCTTGCCGCGTCCGCCACGTACAACTCCTTGAGGTAGAGCGAACGCGTCAGGCCGGCGGCTGGCCATAGGAAGGAGTACGTCGCGAGCCCGACGAGCACCTCTCCATCCCAGGCCAGCACGGCGTACGCCATGGGCGGGTGACCGAAGAGCGCCTCGTTGATCTGGCGTGTCCGTACGTCCAGCGGCTCAACCTCGGTCTCGCCGTAGAATTTGTCCAGTTCCTCAAGTAGAGCGGCGATCGTGTCGACGTGGACTGGTTCAGCGGGTACTACGACGGTCAAGGAAGTGCGCCTTTCTATCGGCCCTCGGTGAGGAGTGCCCGGAGGTCGCGTGCGATCGACGACGATCGCTGCACCGGGGGCAGTGTGTCGAGGACGAGGCGGGCGCGCTCGGCGATGATGCCCTGCCGCCTCGCCTCGTCCAGACTCCCGATTGTCTCTGTGAGCGAGTCGAGGGCCTCGGTGGCGTGGCCTGTTTCTGTCAGGCAGATGGCGCGGTCCAGTCGGGTGAGCGCCCAGTCGGTGTAGTCGCCAGGAGAGCAGAGTTCGAGGGCCCGCTCCTGCGCGGCGAGCGCGGCGTCGACCTCTCCCAAACGGGTGTAGGCGTTCTCCTGATGGAAGCGCAGCTGGGCCTCGCTGTAGCCGAACGCGGAGGCGCTCACAGCGTCTCCGTCAAGGCGGGACAGGAAGTCCTCCGCCCGACCCAGCGCCGCCCGAGTCTCCTCCCGTCGTCCGGTCGCGGCGTGCGTCCGCCCCTCGATCGCTGCTGCCAGAGCTGTCCCCGCAGACGCCCTGTGTCCAGCGATCTCCTGCGCGTAACGTGCCACCTCGACGGCTTCGCCGAAGTCCGTTCTGTAGTAGTGGACATGGGCCTCCTGCGCGAGCACCCATGCTTGGATCATGGGTTCCCCCGCTTCGATGGCCGCGAGCCGGGCGGTGCGCGCCCAGCGGTGCGCCGCGGTCGTGTCGTCGATCCTGCACAAGACCAGGCACAGCAGACCCGACATCTGCGCGGCCATCCCTGTCAGACGGCTCAGGGCGGAGGCGGACGGACGACGGCCGAAGAGTTCTATCAGCTCCGTGAGGTCGCCAGCGATATCGCGGAGCAGTGCGCCGGTCGAGCGATCACGAGTCGCACGGCCGTGATGAGTGACGATTCGGTCCCACTCGTCAAGCCCGGATGCGTTGATCGACCCCAGGGTCAGGGTTTCGTTGAGCGAGCGGCGCAACCCATCCACCTCGACTATCGCGACCGCGAGGTCGGCAGCCGTCCCGCTCGCGCCCTCCGGGAGCACGCGTGCTCTGGCAGGACCTTGGGCCGGGTCGGGCGAACTCGCCTCGGCGATCATCGCAGGATCAAGGACCGCACCCCAGCGGGCATGGCGAGCTGCCTCGGCCTTCTCCTCCTGGTGTCGGACTTCGAGAGAACGGTATTCGTCGTAGCCGCTGAGCAACTCGCCGCCCGCTCGGAGGAGCGACTCGCACTGCGCCCAGAAGATCCGGTCGACCACCTGCCGGCCGCTTTCGACGTTGGCCACCGTGCTCCGCGTGCTGTGCACCCGCCGTGCCACATCGTCCTGCGTCAGCCCGCGGGTCGAACGCCACCGGGCGAGCTGCCGCCCGAGCGCTCGTTTGACGTCACTGAGTTCCTGCGGATCCACGAGGATGTCCCTCCACCACCGTCGGAGGTGTTGATCACCGCTCGCTACATTTCCCTCACGGCACGCTGACATTAACGGATGAGAGCGGCACAGGTCATCCCGCCCATCCGGGTAGCCGCGGATGAACCAGGACGCCCACCACCACCGCAAGCCAGCCAGAGCTTCCGCCGGGAGAGGCAGCGCGGGCCACTCGCCAACGAATCCGCGTCCCACTATCTGGACTTTGCGCCAAAGATGTCGCACCATGATCAAAACCCATTTGGACTGGGCCGGCGCGCACCGGACGGGGCGGGACGCGAGGGATGCTCGTCGCACGAGCACCCACCGAGCACCCAACCGTCCACAAGGGACGAAACAAGCAAGGGGCCTGACCGCCATTCAAGCATGTCAGACCCCAGTTGATCTTGTGCGCCCGAAGGGACTCGAACCCCTAACCTTCTGATCCGTAGGAGGAAGGGCAGCAAACCTTCCCCACCACATACAAAGGCTCATACTCAATGCTGTTTTGCAAGCCCTCCGTCCGCGCGGAGGGCTTGTTGTTTCGGCTGGTCCGCGCGCTACAGCCAGCGGGACGCTGGCCGACGGCTATATCCACGTGCTGAACTTGCCGCGTTCGTGCTCTTTCGGTGCCGAACGTCCGAGCACCATCGGAGCACCACGGCGATCTACACCGAGAGCCGCGATGCCAGGGCTATTGCGTAGTCCGTTTTCGCAGGTCAGCTCCAGCGCAGCCCCCGTCGTGGCGGTCCCGGTTTATCGACCTACGGAGCTACGGGCCTTCGGTCGCACCACTTCAGCTTCGGTGCCCAGTCGAGCCGACCACCTGCACCGGACGGTTGACCGCGAGTTCCCGCAGGTCAGCCGGCACTCAAGCGACTACGCAATAGCCCTGGCCGCGATGCCCCCATGTTCCCGTGTCGAGGGCCAGAGGATGCCGGCCCCCGACAGCAACGCAGGCTCGTACTCTCCTCAGGCCCGACCGGGTGCGGACCGTTAGCCTCCGTCGAGGTCGCGGCTGACGATGTCGGGCTCCAGACGTCCGAGCAGGGCCGCCTTGAGCGGCGCTGGAGTTGCTTTTCGGGTCAGACCGCCGGGAGGACAGTAAGCGGATGCGGTTCCGTGCCCCAGGGGTCGGAGCTCGATTCAATCGCCCTTGGCCGCTACGCGATGGCGGCGTGAGCCGCAGAACACCGGGCCTTCCTGGTTCAGGAGATGACAGGAACAGAGGCGAGAAGTTGGTCAAGCGTTGAAGGTGTCGGCTCCGCCTGAAAACTGACCACGTGGTTCCGGCTGAATCGGGACCACCTCCTGAAGCATCGGGAGGTGCTGAGCGTGGAGGACTGGGCGGAGATCCGGCGGCTGCGGCGGTCGGAGGGGATGGCGATTCAGGCCATCGCACGGCGGTTGAGGATGTCTCGCAACACCGTGAAGAAGGCCCTGGCCAGTGATGAGCCGCCGCGGTATCGGCGGGCGGGGAAGGGTTCGATCGTGGACGCGGTCGAGCCGCAGATCAGGGTGTTGTTGGCGGAGTTCCCGGAGATGCCCTCAACAGTGATCATGGAACGGGTCGGGTGGACGCGGGGCAAGACGGTGTTCTGCGATCGGGTGCAGCAGCTGCGGCCGTTGTTCCGCCGCCCCGATCCGGCCCAGCGCACGGAGTATCTGCCGGGTGAGCTGGCGCAGTGCGACCTGTGGTTCCCGCCGGCGGACGTGTCGTTGGGGTTCGGGCAGGTCGGCCGGCCGCCGGTGTTGGTGATGGTGTCGGGGTATTCGCGGTGGCTGACGGCGGTGATGATCCCGTCGCGGCAGTCACCGGATCTGCTGGCCGGGCACTGGACGCTGATCTCCGGCTGGGACCGGACGCCCAAGGCGTTGGTCTGGGACAACGAGTCCGCGGTCGGGCAGTGGCGGGCCGGCCGCCCGCAGCTGACCGAGGCGATGAACGCCTTCCGCGGGACCCTCGGCATCAAGGTGATCCAATGCCGGCCTGCAGATCCTGAAGCGAAGGGCCTGGTCGAGAGGGCCAACGGCTATCTCGAGACGTCGTTCCTGCCCGGCCGTCGGTTCGCCTCTCCGGGCGACTTCAACACCCAGTTGGCGCAGTGGCTGGTGCGGGCGAACAACCGTCGGCACCGGACGTTGGGCTGCCGACCCGTGGACCGGTGGGACGCCGACCGGGCCGCGATGCTGTCGCTGCCGCCAGTGCCACCGGTGGTCGGATGGCACCAGACCACGCGGTTGCCTCGGGATCATTACGTGCGTCTGGACAGCAACGACTACTCGGTGCATCCGTCGGTCGTCGGACGTCGTGTCGACGTCAACGCCGACTCCGGTCAGGTGGAGGTGTTCTGCGACGGCCGTCTGGTGGCCCGGCATGCCCGGTGCTGGGCAAAGCATCAGAGCATCACCGACCCGGCTCACCGTCAGGCCGCCGCCGATCTGCGGACAGCTGCCCGACAGGCACCGGCGCCAGCGGTCACGACTGAGGTCGAGCACCGGCGGTTGGCCGATTACGACCGGATGTTCGGCCTGGACGAGGTGGCTGCGTGATGGCCGCGAAGACCAGTAATCGCAACGTCTCCTCGGAGATTGCGTTCCTCAGCCGTGCTCTAAAGGCCCCATCTCTCGCGGCGTCGGTGGAACGTCTGGCGGAGCGGGCCCGGGCGGAGTCGTGGACGCATGAGGAGTTCCTCGCCGCCTGCCTGCAACGCGAGGTCGCCGCCCGGGAGGCCCACGGCGGTGAAGGGCGCATCCGAGCCGCGAGGTTCCCGGCCCGCAAGAGCCTGGAGGAGTTCGACTTCGAGCACCAACGCTCCCTCAAACGGGAGACGATCGCTCATCTGGGCACCCTCGACTTCGTGGCGTCGAAGGAGAACGTCGTCTTCTTGGGCCCGCCCGGCACCGGCAAGACCCACCTGTCCATCGGCCTCGGGATCCGGGCCTGCCAGGCCGGACACCGGGTCGCGTTCGCCACCGCCGCCCAATGGGTGTCCCGTCTCGCCGACGCCCACCACGCCGGCCGGCTGCAAGACGAACTCGTGAAGCTCGGCCGGATCCCGCTGCTGATCGTCGACGAGGTCGGCTACATCCCCTTCGAAGCCGAAGCCGCGAACCTGTTCTTCCAACTGGTCTCTAACCGCTACGAACGGGCCTCACTAATTGTCACCAGCAACAAGCCCTTCGGGCGTTGGGGCGAAGTCTTCGGCGACGACGTCGTCGCCGCAGCCATGATCGACCGCCTCGTCCACCACGCCGAAGTTATCTCGATGAAGGGCGACAGCTACCGACTCAAGGACCGCGACCTCGGCCGCGTCCCACCGGCCACCAAGACCAACGACTAAAGGTCAACCAACCCGAGGTGGTCCAGTTTCAGCCGGACCACGGTGGTCACGATTGAGGCGGCGTTGACAGAAGGTCCGCCGGGGCTGAGCTGATAGGCGCCGGTGTCGACATCCAAGGCGTATTGGCGAACTGTGGCGCCGTTGTCGCGTTCGACGATCCAGTAGCACGGAATCCTGGCTCTGGCGTACTCGGCCTTCTTGATGATTCGGTCGATGACTTCAGATTCTCTGGACAGCACCTCGATGACAAGGAGCAGTCCAGCGGTGTCAGCGTAGCTCGATCGGCTGGACCGCGGTGGTGATCCTTTCGCCCATACCGTCAGGTCAGGAACTCGGGCGCCGCCAATGTTGATGCCGCAGTCGATGGCCACTTGGTCGGGGGTGTAGCCGTTGGCCAGTAACCAGGCAAAGAGTCTCGACACCAGCAGTGCATGGCCGGGTTCCGCCAACGCCGCGACCGACAAAACGCCCTCAAGGCTGAGCTCGTAGCGATGGTTCTCGTCGGCTGCTGCCATGGCCGCGAGGTCATCGAGGCTCACCTGTAGAGGCATCCCCGCGCCCACGGCTTCGCCGCCCATCAAGCCCTCCCGCCGTTCATCGACCGCTTCAGAAGCGGAATCCGAAAAGTCCGCCTTCGTCGAAGCTGTCGGTGAGCCTCTGTTCGAGGACGTGGCCGGTCGGATCGAAGCCCCTGCGGATAGCTTTGTCGAGTTCGTCAGAGTTCAGCGTGACGATGTACTGGAGTCCTTCTTGCCGGCCCACCTCGGCCGCAAGGGTGAGGGCGCGAGCGAGTTGGCGTTCGTCGACGCCGTCGTAGAGGTGGCTGTCGTGGACGAAGAAGTCCGGCGCTCGTCCGCTTCTGTGTGCCAGCACGGCGACGGTCAGGTCGAAGCAGAAGATGACCATGTTGCCGATGCCACCACTGTTGTCGCTCGCGATGTGTGTTTCGATCTTCAGGCTTGTCTCGCCGGGGCCAATGCGGAGGTACGCCTCGCGATTGGCGCCGTAGAGGGCTTGGGCATATTGGGCGAACAGGACGACCGCGTCGTTGACGATGGGGCGTCGTTCTTCGATGTCGGTCTCCATCTCCTGTTGCAGACCGACGCGCTGTTGCTTGATCTCGCGCCGGTTCGACTCGAGAGCCTGTGCGGCGTCGAAGCGATGCCGGAGGGCTTCGAGTTGTGCCTGCTCCTGGGCCAGGATTTGTTGAAGAGTGGTCAACGCGTCGAGCGCGCCGCCTTCGTTGAGGGTGCGCAAGATAGCGGCGAGCTGTTCCCCGAGTTGTCCTCGCTCGGCGTCGCGTTGCTGGAGACGTGATCGGATCGCCGTCGCTTCTTCGTCGAGGTATTGGCGCCGGTTGCGGACGACGGATCCGTGGAATGCCCGTACGTCGTCGAAGCTTCGACGCACCTGGTCGCCGAGCACCACGCCGAGTTCTGCGTAGGCGGTTTCGAGGTAGGCGAGATCTGGGTCGACAGTTTCGTCGACGGCCTGTTCCAGGTCGGCGAGGTTGCGCCGGTCGATGACGTCGTCGTTGCGCAGCTGCCGGATTCGCTGATCGATCTGGTCGGCTTGGGTACGGAGGTTGTCGTACTCGGGGACGACGCGGAAGTTCTCGATCCTTCGTTGGATCTCTGCCACGCGGTGTTCAGCGATGGCAATCTGGCCTCGGAGCTCGGCAGTCTGACCGATGATGCGTCCGAGGACCGGGTCGGAGGCGGCTTTGCGAAGCTGTTTGCTGACGGCTTCGCGGGCTTGAAGCTCGCGGTAGCGGTCGGCGAGTCGCCAGTCCAACCCGAGCAGATACGCCAGCGACGTGGCCGCTTCCGCATTTGCCTGCCGGGCGAAACTGCGGGCGGCCTCGTTGAAGGCGTGTGAACCGACTCGGCGCATGAGGAAGCTGAAGAGGCTGCGACCGGTGACGCCCGGGTGCTCGGCGGGAAGGTTGAAGAGGTTTCGCTCGATGAGGGTCTGCCACTCGGGCAGGGTTACCTGGGCGTCGCCGAGGTCGAACTGGTCGGAGCCGACGCCTAGGGGGAGCGGCCGGAGGCGGATCGCGCCGGGGTTTACTCCCGTGCGCTCGACGGTGAGTCCGTCGGGGAGGTCCGGCCAGTCTAGGCGCAAGGCGAACGTTATCTGCCGAAGTTTCGGGTGGGCCGGCAACGAGTTCTTGTCGGCGCTGCTGCCGAGCAGGAAGTGCAAGAGTTCGATCATGCTGGACTTGCCGGCGCTGTTTCGGCTGTCGGTGTCTGCCGACGCGCCGGTGGTGTCGGCGACCAGGATGTTGAGGCCGGGATGGAAGGCAAGGGCTTTGAAGCGTGGATCATCGGCGCTCAAGTGCCGTAGCATCTGCCCTCCTTCTGACCAGGAGTTCGTTGTCCAACTCGACGACTCCGAGGGCATACAATAGGTCAAGAGCCAGGACAAACCACCAGAAAGGTACCGGGGCGTGATGATCATGCTTGCGGCGCCATTGACGGAGCCTGGCCCATGCCTGGCTCACCGTGAGAGGCCCGTCCATGATCTCCAGGATCTGGGCGCCCACAGCGATTAGTGAGCGCTGCGGCGTGATGCCCTTGGTCGGGATGATCATGTTAGTGCAGGTTCCCGGGCAGGCGGGGTCCAGCCGGTCGGCGGTTCCGCGAGGATGTCGCAGGTCTCGAAGAAGTAGGCCAGGACTACGGCGAGGGCCTGCGCGCTCGCGCGGTCGAGGTGACGGTTGCCTGCTACGTACTTCTCGAGCTCGTAGATGACCTCGGCGGCTGTCGAGTACACCGTTGCGATCTCGCGGTAGTAAGCGTTGAAGTCGGCTGCCACTTCGTCTCGTTCGGTGATGTCCGTAAGGCCCTGGTAGTAGTCCTCGACGAGATGGGTGTAGAGCATCCCGCGGCGGAGCATCTCTCGATCATCGTCGTCGAGCTGGTTGTAGTCCATTTTCAGCGCGGATACTTCGGGTGGCGCCTGGTGCCCGCTGGTCTGCCGGCGGCGTTCGACGAGATGGTCCAGAAGGGGCTTGAGGTCCTCGAGGCCCACTCCGTAGACGACGTCCTCTACGGGGATGGGGGCGCTGAAGACCTCCTCGATCTGATACCTCACCAGCCGGAACAGCTCACCGAGTAGCTGACGTGGCCCCAGGGGTTCGAAGGCCAACGGGGCGTGCTCGCGCCGCGCCTGCGCCAACAATTGGGTGATCTCGGGGTGCAACCCGCGGCGCGGGTCGTTGTAGACGAAGACGAAGGTCTGGAATTCCCCCGCTCGTTTGGTCAGGGCGCCGGTCAGGTCTCCGGTGAACTTCTTCTTCACGTCACGAGCGCTGTCCGCGTCGAAGGTTTCCGGGGCGTAGCAGGCATACAGCTTCCCGTCGTGAAGCCGTAGGCCGTCCGACGAGAGATCGCCGATGTTGCCGTGGGTCCTGACCTCGACGAAGTCGGTGTAGCGGGCGGTCATGATGCGGATGAAGAAGTCCTCGAACGCTGATCCGTTCAGGTCCGCCATCCGGTCACGGAACATGGTCTTCACGAACATCCGTTCCGTGAAGCTCAAGACCTCCACCAAAACCTCCAATCAGACACCGAGCACCGAACGTAACCGGTCAACACATTCAGGTAAATGACCAAAACGGCCGATAGCCTCCGGTTCGGCTCGCCGCCGCACGCAAGTTTGTTCAGCACACCCGTCGGCAGGCGGGTTTGTAGTGAACGCCGCCGGACAGCCGAACTCCCAGGCCTCGGCCATCGCTCTCGCCGACAGCGAGATCGCTCGTCGGACGCCGTCATGACCGCGAGATCCTCGAGGCTCAGCTGCTGTGGCATCCCCGACCCGCACCCACGGATTAGGCGTCCGTCAAGCCCGTTGAGGGTCCGTTACGTCAACGACCGTCCGTTTCTGCAGCATGTGAGGTCGAGCGCTCCTACCTCGTCTGAGCAGCTACTTCACAGCAATAAGCTGCAGAAGTGTCGTACCCCTGTGCGATCGTAGAGGGAGTGGAGGAGGGAGTCGTGCCGTGACAGCCATCGAACACCGCATACGTCACTCCGAGACTCCAGAGCCCAACTCGTGCCGCTGGTGCGGGGTACCAGAGCGCGGACACGGCCAGCGCTGGACTCCGGCTAAGAGCTGGCACCCATGGGAATCCCCTACGCTTGAGCAGAGACGCGCCAGGATGCTGAGCCGTCGAGCTTCACGCGTCCAAAGCGGCTAGCTTTTCGACCTCAAGGAACGCATCGCGAAGCTGAGGAGGAACTTCGTCAGCTGTCTTGAGGCTTCGTGCCATCTCATACATCATCTCGACCTTGGATGACGGGCCGCTGTCGCTGCCTTCGCGGAGCAGGTTCAGCAGGCTGGAGCTGAACTTCCCGGACCGGAGGGCGTCGATGTCTTCCGGTTTCCAGGCTCCTTCGTTACGAGGCCATAGTGAGTTTGCGAGCTCGCACCACTGGTTGTTGGTGAAGGTGAATTCCAGCTCTGTGTCGTTCTGACCGATGAAGCGAGTCTGGTTCGGGATATCGAGTCCCTCTTTGACCAGGTTGGCATCGCTGAACAGCTTGTTCGTCTTCCGGCTGTCCGCGTCAACGATCAGCATGACCTGCCGCTTCGAGCGGGCCAGGTAGCCGATGAACTTCAAGGCCCCTTCGTTGTTGTGGCAACCGACGATCACGACTCCGGCCGTATGCATCGGCCGACCCGTGCATAGTCGGAACAACAGTGGGAAGGACTGTTGTTCGCTGGGGCCCTCGACGCCGACGAAGCATCGTTCGTGGAGTAGGACAGTGTTGCGCAGTCCTAGGGCTGTGGCGATGTCCGACAGGAACTGCCCGTTTACGTCGTCGTCAAGGTCGGACAGCAGTCGGCTCGCCTGCGTGCGTTCTCCCTCGAGTTGCAGGTGAACGATGTCTTCGATTGCTGCTCCGTCGATGAGGTTCATTGAATGGGTGGCTATGACCATGGACACGCCTGCGATCGCGCATTGTTCTCGGATCAGGGCCATGACCCGGCGTTGCTGGATGTAGTCCAGATGGGTATCGGGCTCGTCGTAGGCAAGCACGATCTGCGGTCCCTGGGAGGAGTCATGGCCGGCGACGTCCCGTTGCAGGAGTTCGCTCGTCCACTCCCAGATGGCGAGACTGATGCGGCGGGAACGACCGGCGCCGACTGCAGCAAGGCTTACCGTCTCACCGTCGGTACGTGCCAACAGGATTCTCGTGGCTTGCAGGCCAGCCTTGAATGAGACATCTGGTAATACATCGACGGAAACCAGGTCAGGACACCGCTGCTTGATGTGCTCGACCAAGCCCTGTGCGTCCTCGCGTACTCGTCGGCCGAGTTCGTCTTCCAGGCCACGAACCTGCTGCTTGAGATCCTCGTCTTCTAGATGGGATCGATAACGGCTGTTCAAGGCGACCTTGACGGCCGCTTCAGCAGATTCGGCGTCACCGAAGCGCAGGAACTTCGGCAGACAGGCGACGATCTCTCTGTTCGCGGGGGTCCAGGTTTGCGTTGACGGCTGCGGCAGGGCGTATTCATGAAGGGCCGTGACCCAACTGCTCTTGGCCCGCCCGTCACCCGTAGGAGTGACTCCGAGCTCACCTGCGGTCGCACGTAGATCGGCCACCGACTGCGCGTCGAGGTTTCGCAGCCGCACATCTTCCGGTGCTTCTACCAGCAACTCCAGGCGGGGTCCGAGTTCCTGGCTGCTGAGACGTCGCATCCGTACAAGCTCGGGAAGCGAGAGGTTCTGCTGCTCCTCGTTCGAGAGCCGGAATTCGCCTTCCACCCATGTGGTTTCCACTCGGATTCCGGCCGTCGAACCGGCGGAGTCGGATGGTGCTGCGTCTCCTAAGTTCCCAGGTGCCGCGAAGGTTCGATCCTCTTCCGCTAGGGTTGAGGTCCCCAGCAGGAACGCGAGCGCATCAATTGTGGCCGACTTCCCGCTGTCGTTGTGCCCTGTCAGGATCGTTGGGCGCCGGATCGGAATCGGGCCGACGTCCTGCAGGCTGCGGAAACCGTGGACCGTCATCGACACGAGTTGCATGGAGATCCTTCCTGCACCGATACACGCCGGGCACGCAAGCGCCGCGTCCGACGCTCGCGAACAGGCATCGGTACGAGCCGCGGCAGTCAGGCTACTACTCGCCACAACGACGCCGCCTCGCCTAAGAGACTGTCGGGTAACTGGGTGGCTACGCGGCGATAAGAGGTTGCGCAGATAGGACGACGGGGCGAGTCTTCCAGGCGCGTGGGCGTCACCACGTCGTACCTGCGGGGCACGAGGGCCTTCGGCATCACGGGCGGGTGCGCCAGAGCGCGCCGCAGCCCTCGCCACGCGGTCACTCGGTGACAGCCGATAGGTGCGGCGGTTCGCCGTCGGTCTTGAGGAAGGTGACTGCCAGTTGTATCGCCGTTTCGGGCCGCAGTTGTAGGTGCTTGGCTGGGTACTCGGTGGGCACGCCGCCGAAGTCGAAGTGGAGTCCCTTGGTCGGGGTTTCCGCTGTGGGGTCGTTGAGGTAGTCGCCGTCGTCAGCGATGTGTACCGCGAAGGCGTGGGTGGGGTGACCGAGTCCGATCTGGATGCCGGGTGGCAGGTCGTCGGGGTCGTCGCTGGTGTCGTTGAAGATGGTCAGCACGACGGGCTCGCCGGCCCGCTGGATATCGCGAAGGAGTGCTTCCAGGGCGTCGGGGTCGGTCAGTTCGACCTCGTGGTTGTCGCGCTGTTCGCCCCGGTCGTAGGTCCAGGTCACCTTCATGCGATCGCCTTTCCGTTTCCGGTGTAGGTACGCCAATGACGTACCTGCCCCTCATCGTCGCGTACGTAGACGGCCAACTGCGCGCCGGCCGGCAGGAGCCGGGAGAGGATCTTCTCGCAGCCGTAGGGGGTGTAGTCGCAGGGCGGATTGTTGGTCACGACGGCTGCCCGGGTGATGTGGTCGCGGCGCATCCGGGCGGCAAGCTTGGCCTCCAGATGGTCGGTTGTGGTGGCGATGAGTTTGTAGGCCGGCTTGAGGTCCGCGGCGGCGGCCGGGTCACGGCCAGACCTCATGGGTATCCGCTCACCACCGATGAACGCCACACCGGAGGTAGGGTCTTTGGCTTGCCGTTGAGGCAGGTCCCGAGCGGCATCGGTCAACCCTTTGGGCATCAACTCGGACCGAACCGGTGCTTCCCTTGCACTCGCAGACGTGTCGCGCATGGCGGGCGGTCGGCTGATATCGCTGCCACCGCCCATGGTCAGTTTCCCAGTTCACCGACCTGCCGAGCCTGCGCCAGCGCCGTCTCGACGTGCTGCCGGGCTTCGGTCCCGCGGGTCCGGACGGTCGCCAGCACCTGCAGCACCTGCTGCAGCCGCGACAGCGTGGGACCGGGCTGTCCTCCCTGCAACGCCGCAGCGACCAGCCGCCGCGTGTCATCGACCGCGGACCCGGCCATGGTGACATGGCCGTCGACAGCGGTCAGCGCGGCGACGACCGGCGTGAGCGCGGCGATCGTCTCCTGCGGTGACGGCTGCTGCGGCACGGCGCTCAGCGATCGCGACGCCTCACCCAGGACCCCACCGGCCTGCGCCAGCCGAGACCGGGCCTGTCCGAGCACTTCTCTCGCGCGGGCCAACCCCACAGCGATGCCGGCGAAGCCAGAGGCCACCGCCCGAGCGGCAACCTGCTCGATCGCATGGTCGACCGCGCCGGCCTCCTGCTGCGCCCGGTCTACACCCGCCGCCATCGCCTGCACGTCGGCACCAATGCTGTCGGTCAGCGACATCGAACCACCCTCCTGCCCGGAGTCCACACAGAACCGTGGCAGCGTAAAGACGAGCGCCGCTGGAACACAACAAATGCGCAGTACGGCTTCCGTCGAGAAATCCGTTTTCCTTGATGAACAGCAGGTGTCAGGCCTAGCCTCTCCTTGCGAAGGAACGCCGGCCGGGCCGACGCCGTGCGAGTGTCGGCTACGCCGCACGATCACGAGATCACCTGCGTGCCACGGTCGGCGCGGTTCGCCGATCCCACCCAACTGCTACGACGCAGCTACCTACACACCGAGCGGGCCACGCCGCACCGAGCGCCCATACACTTGTGCAAGCTCGCAGCCCAATATTTATCGATAGGAATTCGGGCTGACGATGACGCCGGTTCGGACGGCAGACGGAACATTCTCGTCCGGTGGCGTCGTCGAATTGCGAACGAACCCCTTGATCCGCTCGGCAGCCTCAGCGGGGCTCTCGTGTTCCCAGATTCGGACAACCGTCCAGCCTGCGCTGACGAGTAGCTGATCGGTCTCACGGTCACGTGCGCGGTTCCCGTCGATCTTCTCTCGCCAGAACTGTTCGTTGGCGCGGGCGGGCCGGTAGTGCTCGGGGCATCCGTGCCAGTAGCAGCCGTCGACGAACACCGCGACGCGGGCGGTGGGGAAGACCACGTCGGCGGTGCGCCGCAGCCTGGCCAGTGGGCGGGTGTTGACTCGGTATCGCAGGCCCGCTTTATGTAGAAGCGAGCGTATGCGCTTCTCGGGACCGGTATCGCGGGCCTTATTGGCCCGCATCACGGCTCGTACGGCCGGGGTCTTCGCCCACGAGGCCTGGGCGGTGTCCAAGGCGGCGAGAATTCCTCGGTCCCGGGCGAGGCGCCATCCCTCGGCCAGATTCCCGGCCCGGGTGGAGTGTTCGACCTCCCCGAGATAGCGAGCGGGCGACCGGCCACGATCTGACCAGCGTAGATAGGCGCGGATTCGTCGCGTTCGCGGCAGCAGTTTGAGTGCGACGGAGGCGCGTGCCCGCCGTCCATCGCCGAGGTCGACCCAGCGGCGGTCGGGTCCGCCAGCGGCCCGGTCCTGTTCGGCCGAGGCCGCTCGTCGGCTGCGGCCCTTTCGGCCCTGCCAGGCTCTCGGATCCGGCGGCTTGTCCGCCCAGCGCTGGTCGGTCCGCGCCGACGGTGTCACGGCTGGCTCTCGGCCTCGTCGAGCGCGGTGGCGATGGCTCGGGCGAAGAACTCGCCGAGCATGACGGGAACGGCGTTACCGAGCTGGCGCATCTGCTCACCTCGCGGGCCGGCGAGCTTCCAGTCGTCGGGGAAGGTCATGACCCGTGCGGTCTCGCGTACGGTCATATACCGGTGTCGGTAGTTGTAGGGCGACCCGTCGATGGGTTCGGGTAGCAGTTCGTCGGTCAGCAGCACCGACTCCCCGCCGGGTACGCCATGTACCCCGGCTTTCACCGTCTTCGCCGGTCGGTCGAGCTCGTTGGGCGTATGCCCCGCGTAGATGCGCGCGTCCGGCCAGCCGATGTGGTCGGTGAATCCCCCGACCCGGTACTCCCGTCGGTCGAGGCGATCCCAGGGCACCGAGGGGAGGGGGCGCTGGCCGTCGAGACCCTTGATGGCGTCGCGAAGGGTGCGCCATGGCAACGTGTCGTCAGCCTTCGGAGGGATGTCCGGCAGTCGCGACATGACCCGGTGGCGAACGTGCCCTGGGATGTCCGGATGCCGCTTCCAGTAGGAGCCGTCCAGCATCGACCGGATCAACGCGGCTTCCGAGTATCGCGGGCGGACGGCCCTCTTGAAGCGTTCGATATCGACGCCGAGGTCTGACCTGAACGCCACGATGATAATCCGGTTGCGAACCTGCGGGACGCCGTAGTCGGCGGCGTTCACCGTCGTGGTCACGACCTCATACCGCCGTTTCGGGTCCGGCGGGTCCTCGTCCAGTCGCCTCCGCAGCAGCTCGTCATGCTCACGCCAAGTAGCGCCGTCGACGCGCTCCTCGAATGGCAGCCGCAACTCCCGCTCGATGTAGTCGAAGTACGGTCTGAAGGACGGCCGCAGCAGCCCGCGGACGTTCTCGCATATGACGGCCTTGGGTTGGATCTGCCGGATCGCGCGGAACATCTGCGGGAACATGTTGCGCTTGTCCTCGTCGCCCTTGGCGACACCACCCAGGCTGAAGGGCTGGCAGGGTGGACCCCCGGCGAGCAGGTCGACGCGATCCCACAAGTAGTCGAACTCGACGCTGCCCACGTCGCCGGGGACAAGGGGCCACCGCTCGCCCGGGACGGGAATTCGCTCGGTCTCGCCACGTCGACTCGCCGCGTTGGCTTCGAGCGTCTCACACGCGTACTTGACGAGCTCGTTGACCAAGAGGGGGCGGAAGCCCGCTCGGTGGACGGCCATCGCGAGGCCACCGCCGCCAGCGAAGAGCTCCACCGAGGTGCGATCCCTGTTCGAGTCTCCTGCCGGCTCAGACATGGCAGGAGCATACCGCGGAGTTATCGATCTTGAAAGGGTGATGTCAGAGAGGGCGCGCCTCCCACGACGTACGCGTCGGGACCGAGTCACGACGGAGGCCCGACGCACGCGGCGTCGTGAATGTGGTTTGGTTACGCCAGCAGAGGGAGGGGCGATGGCGACCTGGCAGCTCGGTCCGTTCGACAACGACGACGCGGTCGAGTGGTGCGCGGCCCTGGAGGCGATCGCCCCCGACCGTCGCACCGAGTTCGTATGCCGCGCGCTCGGCGCCGCGGTGTCGGCCGATCACGCCCTCACGGCGGGCGGGGCGGCTCGAGCGGTCGCGGCGGCCTCGACCGTGCTGCAGTCGATCACCGGCACGCCAGTCTCAGACTCGGCGTACGCGCCGAGGTTCCTCCTCGGTCGGCGGGACATCCAGGTCAGCGCATCGCTGCGAGACCTCGCCGGGCGGGCGCTCGACGCGATGCTCGCGGATGGCTCGGCTTGGCGCCTGCGGTGGGCCGGCGACGTCGAGGAGGAGGACGCGCTAGCCGTCATCGAGGAACTCCGGGCCGACCTCGCCTCAGCGGGAATCCCCTAGGCAGGCCGAGCTTGCTCGTGACAGCGTCACGTCACGCTGTCATGAGCCGCTGCCGCTCAGAACAACTCGCCCGCCACGCCGCCGTTCGAGTCGTCCCCGACGACAGAGTCGGTCTCGACAGACGCCTTGTCGTCCTCGGCGGTGGTGAAGCTGCCAGGCGCGAGTTGACCGAGGTCGCTGAGGAAGTCCGCCAGGATCGCCTCGAGCGTCGCGTGCGGCGGCACTCGCTTGAGATGATCCTGGATCTCGCTTCTGATCTGGCTCTCCGGTTTCTGGTCCTCCATGAGGCCACCGGCCCATCCTCTGCCAGGGTGAAGGGTATCCCAGGGGGATCGCTTGTTCGCGCGAGTGGTGGCGCTGTCCCCGTGCTTGCCCAGGCCGTAGCAGATCCTCATCTCGTTGTTCCAGATGGGCTTGAAGAAGTTGATGAGGTACTCCTCGGCAGCGCGCTGATAACCCGTCTGCACGATCAGGAAACGGCAGTCGAAGTCCTCCGCGCGCAGCGTCGAGGTCGCCTTGGCGATGTTCTTCCTATGCTCGTTGAGGCGGTCGAACAGGCTCGTTCCCTGACTGACCGCGTCCTTCGCCGCGACATTCTTTGGGTCGGCCTTGCCGACGTATATCGGCTGTTCCGTTCCCGAGAGCAGGGAGTAAGCGCCGAACGGACCCTTGTAGTAGAGGGCGTAGACGCCGGCACCGTAGAAGGGCTGAAGAGAGACCAGCGGATGTCGCTGCTGGGCGATCGTCGTCAGGGCGACGATGCGACCAGTGGTGGCCGGAGCGCTCGGGTCGAAGAGGCTGCTCGGTCTGAGGATTGGATCGAGGCGACTTACCGCCTGTTCGAGCCGCGTCGCCTCTGCCGTCAGCGCATTTCGCAGCGAGTTGCGCGCGGCGGTTCGGCTCGGAGGAGTCACAGACTCCAACTCGTCGACCAAGGCCGTGAGTTGACTGAGGATGCGCTTGGCGGGGTCACCGTGAGGAATCGGCGAGGACACTCTTCGAGGCTACATGAGCGCTGTCTCCTCGTCTCAGGCGTGAAGATCGCGTCCCTTCATCGTCTCTCGGAGATCCTTCGCCGATTACCTCAACCATCCGCCCGCGCGGCCGGTCTGGACCTTGCCGTATCCACAGCCGGAGAGGTTGCGCCACAGCAGCGTCGGTGGCCTGCGCATCGCGCTGCTCGGCTTCGACCCGAGGTACGGACACGAGCGTCGACGCGGCCGAACAAGCGAACCCGCGGTAGCGGTGCTGTTTGATGAGGATGATCGGCTGGAACCGGCGCGGGCGGAGTAGCTGGGGCTGCTGGGGGAACGCCATGCCCGGGCGCGCGTCGTCAGGTGAGGCGATGATTGAGGGCGGTGTGGCGGCGTCCGGCGCCGACGGTGCGCACAGCGGCGGCGAGAGCGCGGCGGGAGCCGACGAGGACGACGAGTTGTTTGGCGCGGGTGACGGCGGTGTAGAGCAGGTTGCGTTGCAGCATCATCCAGGCGCTGGTGGTCAGGGGGATGACGACGGCGGGGTACTCGGAGCCTTGGGAGCGGTGGATGGTCATGGCGTAGGCGTGGGTGAGTTCGTCGAGTTCGTCGAAGTCGTAGTCGATGCTCTCGTCTTCGTCGGTAAGGACTGTCAGGGTCTGCTCCTCAGCGCTGAGGGCGGTGACGACGCCGAGGGTGCCGTTGAAGATCCCGGCCTGGCCCTTGTCGTAGTTGTTGCGGATCTGGGTGACCTTGTCGCCGACGCGGAACACTCGGCCGCCCATGCGCCGCTCGGGCTGGTTCTCGCGGTGCGGGGTGAGCCGCTGCTGTAGCAGTGTGTTCAACGCGCCGGCGCCAGCGGGTCCGCGGTGCATGGGAGTGAGGACCTGCACGTCGCGGCGCGGATCGAGCCGGAATTTGGCCGGGATTCGGGCGCAGGCGACGTCGACGGTGAGTTCGGCGGTGGCGTCGGTATCGTCGCAGGCGAACAGGAAGAAATCCGGCAAGCCCCGCAGAATGGGCGGGCGGCCGGCGTTGATTCGGTGGGCGTTGGTGACCACGCCGGACTGGGCGGCCTGGCGGAAGACTTGTGTCAGCCGCACCCGAGGGATGACCGGTGCGGCGAGTAGGTCGCGCAGGACCTCGCCGGCACCGACGGAGGGCAACTGGTCGACGTCGCCGACCAACAGTAGGTGCGCGCCCGGCGGGATGGCCTTGACGAGCTTGTTCGCCAGGATCAGATCGAGCATCGACGCCTCGTCGACGACGAGCAGGTCGACGTCGAAAGGGTTGTCTCGATCGTAGGAGGCGTCCCCGCCGGGGCGTAGTTGCAGCAGTCGGTGCACGGTGGCGGCGGGGTGGCCGGTCAGCTCGGACAGGCGTTTGGCGGCCCGGCCGGTCGGGGCGACGAGGGTGACCTTGGCCTTCTTCGCGGCGGCGAGTTCGACGATGGAGCGGACGGTGAAGCTCTTGCCGCAGCCGGGCCCGCCGGTGAGGACCGCGACCTTCGAGGTCAGCGCGAGGCGGACCGCCTGTTCCTGCTCGGGGGCGAGGTCGTTGCCGGTGCGGGCCTTCAGCCAGGTCAGGGCTTTGGTCCAGTCGACGCCCCCGAAGTGGGGTAGCCGGTCGGCCCGGTCGTGCAGGAGGCGCCGCAGCGAGTTGGCGAGGGACTGCTCGGCGCGGTGAAACGGCACCAGGTACACCGCTTGCACCGGCTGTCCGCCGGCTGCGCGGAGAGTCTCGCGGACGACGCCCTCGTCGGCGACAAGGTCGTCGAGGCAGCGGGTGACGAGGTCGGCGGGCACGTCGAGGATCTTGGTGGCGTCCGCTATGAGGTCGGGTTCGGGCAGGTAGCAGTGGCCGTTGTCGGTGGCCTCGGACAGGGTGTACTGCAGTCCGGCCATGACCCGTTGGGGGCTGTCGTGCGGGATGCCGACGGCTTGGGCGATGGTGTCGGCGGTCTTGAAGCCGATGCCCCAAACGTCGGCGGCCAGCCGGTACGGCTCCTTGATGACCACGTCGGTGGAGGCGTCGCCGTACTGCTTGTAGATCCGCACCGCCAGGGAGGTGGAGACGCCGACGCCCTGCAGGAAGACCATGACTTCCTTGATGGCCTTCTGCTCCTCCCACGCCGCGGTGATCTTCGCCGTGCGTTTCGGGCCGAGCCCGGGCACCTCAACGAGGCGGGCGGGCTCTTCTTCGATGATCCGCAGGGTGTCCAGGCCGAAATGCGCGACGATCCGTTCGGCGAACACCGGGCCAATGCCCTTGACCAGCCCGGAGCCGAGGTAGCGCTGGATGCCCTGGATCGTGGCCGGCAACACGGTGGTGTAGGAGTCGACCTCGAACTGTCGGCCGTAGCGCGGGTGCGACGACCAGCGCCCGCGTAGCCGTAGCGTCTCGCCCGGCTGCGCGCCGAGTAGCGCGCCTACCACGGTGAGCAGGTCGCTGCCGCGCTCGGTGGCGACGCGGGCAACCGTGTAGCCGGTCTCCTCGTTGACGTAGGTCAGCCGTTCGAGCACCGCATCCAGGGTGGCCAGGGGCGGCCGGGTCGGGGCGGTCACGCCGCCATCTTGCCGTCCTGCGGCGCCGTCCTTCCAGCCCGTGTCCTCACCCGCCGCTCTCCGGGACTTGCCGAGTCCGACGTGGGCGCGTCGAACTCGTCTCCCGCAATCCCCGCTATCGGGAGTCCCCGCCGACAGCGCGCGGCTTCCCGGCAAGATCGTCCGCGTCTTACACAGCCATGAAGGACCCCTTCGCGGCAGCGTAAGACGGACAGGTTTTGTCTTTTCCGACCAGGGAATGCGGAATGGGGAGAAAGAGGGCAAGGCATTCCGTACGCCGCGCGAGCGCTCGTGACTCCATGATGATCCTGGGCGTCGCCCCGGCTCCCGGCTTACGTCCCGTTCTGCGCTGCGGAGTCTGGTGGGGCAGGCAAGGCGAGGTCCTCGTTGGAGAGGATGCCGGCGCGCGGGTAGCGGGCAGGTGGATGACGTGAATGTGATCCTCATGTTTGACTGTGGGCATGGGGGCGGGGGAAGTGCGGTTGTCGATCGATTCTGGCAGCGCTGGAACCCGAGCTGTCCTGGCGTGGGCCGACGGCAGTGCGTGTGTGTTGTCGTTCGACGGGGCTCCGTACCTGCCCAGCGTGTTGTACGCGCCCGTTGAGGGGCGGGCGGCGTCGGCGGGGCAGCCCGCACCCGATCAGCCTGGAGCGTTCATTCCGAAGCAGCGCCTCCCGGTGGAGGGTGCGGCGGCGGGCGACGCTGGCGCAGAGGCGCTGGAGGTGGCGGCGTCGCCGCTGCGCAGGGTCGCGGTCGAAGCCGAGCGGGTCGTTGGTCAGCCGGTGCGGGATGTGCGTGTGGTGGTGCCGGCGGGGTGGGGGCCTCGGCGGCGGACCTGGATGCGGCAGGTCGCGCACCGGGCGGGGTTGCCGCAGCCGCGTCTGGTGGAGGCTCCGGTGGCGGTCGCCGAGTATCTGCTCAGCACTGGTGTGCGGGTGCCGGTCGGCGCGTTCCTTGCCGTCTGCGATGTCGGCGCTGGCGCGGAGGTGACGGTGCTGCGCCGTGGGGCGGCCGGGTTCGAGGTTCTCGCGACTCTCGCGGACGCGGCGGCTGGCGGCGCGGCGGTCGATCACGCGCTCGCCGATGCCCTCGTCGGCGCGTCGACGGGAGAGGGCCAGGGCGCGTCGTGGGCGTCGGTGGCGGGCAGTGTTCGGGTGGCCAAGGAAGCGTTGGTGAGCCATCCGGCTGTCACGGTTCCGCTCCCGGACCGGCCGCCGGTAGTCGCGAACAGCGCGATGCTCGACGAGGCCGTCCGGCCGGTGGCGGCTCGCGTGGCGCGGTTGACGCAGGAGGCGGTCGCCGCCGCTGAGCTCGCGGTCGGCGACCTCGCCGGTGTCTACTGTGTGGGCGGCAGCGTCCAGTTGCCGCATCTGGCGGCGGCGATCGCCGAGCACACCGGCACCGCACCCATAGTTGTGCCCGAGCCGGGGCTGGTCGCGGCTCGGGGTGCCGCTGACGTCGGCGCCGTCGATACCGGAACGGTCGAGCGGGTGGAGGTGCCGGTGCCACCCGTGCGGCGGGCGGCGGCGATCGCGGTGCCCGGCTTCGCGTCGCTGGCCCTGATCTGGCAGTGCCTCCTGACCGCCGAGGAGCATGGGGTGCTAGGCCGTGTCTTGTGGATCAGGTTTCGCGGGCGAGGTCGCGGAGCCAGATCTTGATGGTGGCGATGTCGATGGT
>NZ_JBNCKT010000089.1:20344-23760 GCF_049841675.1 Micromonospora sp. DT4 | reverse complement strand
CGCGGCCCGCCGTGGGCACAGCTCGTCCCGACGGTCGCCCCACGGCTCGGCGACCGACTCAGGCGGCCAGCACCAGGCCACCGGTCGCGGCCGGCGGGCGGCGGGCGGGTGCGACCAGGTCGGCGGGCGCCCCGCGACGGGCGGCCTCGACCACGCGAGCGGGCTCGATGATCGGCACCACCCGGTGCAGGCCGGTGGCGCGCAGGACCCGGGCCACCACCGGGGTCGGATCGACAATGACCAGCTCACCGCCGCGGGCCCGCACCCGCAGGTGCGCGGCGAGCAAGGTGCGCACCCCGGCGGTTGAGAGCAGCCGCAGCCCGGACAACTCCAACTGGACGACCGGCCGTGCCGGCGCGGACCACAGCGCGGATCGGAACGCGGCAACGGTGGCGATGTCGACCTCGCCGACCACCCGCACCTGGACCACCCGGTCACCCACGCTGACCTGCACGTCGATCCGGTCGCTGCGCTCTTCCATGCCGTAAAATCTAGCCCCCACCACCGACAGTTTCGCCCGTCCACGGAGTGATTCCGGGTACGTCCAGGGTCATCCCCCAGGACTTTCGCCATCCGCCCGAGGGTGGAGGCCAGGGGCGTCGGGCTCGGCTCAACGGCCAGGTGGCGCGCCATGCGCCCGACGATTCGGGTACGGCGGACATCGGCGATGGAGAATGACGCGATGGTGCTCCCCCGACCTCGCCCGCCACGGTTGATCCGGCCCGTGCGCGAACCGGCCACCGTCCCGCCCCCGCTTCGCGGCGTGTGGGCGGCCACGGATCGCCGCCTCGACCAGGTCGACCTCCTGCCCCTTCCCGCGGGCGCCGTCGGACCGGAGGACGTGCTCGTCGACCCGAGCGGCCGGGTCGTCAGCGGCGACGAGGACGGCAACCTCTGGTGGTGGCCGGTCGACGCACCGGCCGGCACCCGAGGACGGCTGCTGGCCGAGACCGGCGGCCGGCCGCTGGGCATCGAGGTGGACCCGTCCGGCGAGGCGCTCGTCGTCTGCGACGCGTACCGCGGGTTGCTGCGGGTCACGCCGGACGGAGCGGTCCGCGAACTGACCGGGACGGCGCCGCCGGTGCACCTGGCCAACAACGCGACGGTGGCACGCGACGGCACCGTCTACTTCACCGACTCGTCGGACCGGTTCCCGGTCTCGCACTGGAAGCGGGACCTGCTGGAGCACCGCCCCAACGGGCGCGTGCTGGCCCACCACCCGCGCACCGGGCGCACCGAGGTGGTCGCCGACGGGCTGTACTTCCCGAACGGCATCGCGCTCACCCCCGACGAGTCGGCGCTGATGCTGGTGGAGACCACCACCCACCGGCTGCTCCGCGTCGAGCTGAGCGGCGGCGTGCGGGTGCTCGCCGACCTGCCGGCGTACCCGGACAATCTCTCGGCGGTGGGCGACGGGACGTACTGGATCGCCCTGCCCAGCCCCCGCGTGCCCATCGCCGAACGGCTGCTGCCGCACCCGCGGCTGCGCCAGCTCGCCGCGCTGCTGCCCGACGCCATGCAGCCGCAGCCGCGCCGCTACGGGTTGGTCGCGCTGGTCGACGGCGATGGCACGGTCCGTCGTACGCTGCACGGCCCCGCCGGGCGCTACTGGATGATCACCGGGGTACGGCAGCACGGCGACCAGCTCTGGCTGGGCAGCCTGATCGGGGCCGGCGTGGCCCGCGTACCCCTGGGGTGAATGCTGGCCCGCGACGGCCCCGGGCCGACCCACCGCCGTGGTGGGCCGGCCCGAAGCGGTGTCTCAGCGGCCGCTGACCGAGGGTGCCGGAGCGGGCGACCCGCCGGCGACCGCGCCCGGGTGCGCCGGGGCGACCGGCGCGGGCTTGAGCCCGGACGGCACCGGTAGGGCGCTGCCCTTGACGAACTCGTCCCAGCTCACGTTCCACGCCGTCCAGCCGTTGCCGGGTTGCAGCTCGACCTCGGTGCCCTTGACGGTGACCAGGTCACCGACCTGGGTCACCCCCATCAGCCAGTCCGCGGCCGTGGCGGAGACGTTCGCGCAGCCGTGCGAGGTGTTGGTGTAGCCCTGCTCGCCCTCCGACCAGGGGGCCGAGTGGATGAACTCGCCACCCCAGGTGAGCCGCTGGGCGTCGTCGACGTCGACCACGTAGCCGCCGTTCGGCTCACCCCGGGTGTCGAAGGTGGTCCGCTCGTGCTTCTCCATGATCACCATCTTGCCGCTGGAACTGGGCGTGCTCGGCTTGCCCAGACTGACCGGGATGCGGCGCACCAGCTTGCCGTCGCGCAGCACCGTCATCTGCTTCGTGGCGTTGTCGATCTCCAGCGAGACCTGTTTACCGATGTTCGAGGTCGCGGTCCGTTCGGCGTCCCCGACCAGGTTCTTGCCGATCGGCAGACCCTCCAGCCCTGCCCGGACACTGATCGTCGTCCCGGGCTGCCAGAAATCGGGCGCCCGGTAATAGACCTGGCTGCCGTCCTCCAGCCACGACCAGGCGCCCGGCTGCGGCGGATTCGTCTTCACGAACAACCGGCGCTGCACATCCGCCCTGGCCTCTTTAGGAATTGCCGGGTCGAACGCCACCGTTACCGGCATGGCCGTGCCGTACGTCCGGTTGCCCACGAAATAGAGCGTGCTGGTGATCTGCGGCTTCGTGGACTTGGCCATCGTGGTGAACGTGGTGGTTCGCGTGGTCGTCGCACCCGAGTCGCCGGTCGCGGTCACCTCCGCGGTGTACGTACGCCGCGGTTGCAGCGGCGCGCTCGGCACCCAACCCGAGCCGTCCTCCCGCGGCTCGGCCTTGACCTGCGCGCCCTTGTCGTCGGTGAGCCGGATGGCGGTGACCCGTCCACCCTTGACCGCCGTACCGACCTCAGCGCTGACCGGGACGTCACGGGTCTTGTCCCCCGGTGTGACGGTGAGTTCCGGCGGCGCGGCGTGTCCCTTGGCCGGCCCGGCCGCCGAGTCCCGGCCCACGGTGCACCCGCCCAGCACGAGCGGTGCGGCTGCGATAGTTACCGCCAACAGCGTCAATCGCCGCCTAGACGTCATGTTCAGTCCCCCCGTTTTCGGCTTCCCTCTGCCACATTCTGGCCGCCTCGACAGGAGTATCCAGGGCATTCGGAAATAATCGCGGGCGCATTTATCGGCACATTTTCCTGCACTGAGTGCGGTGCCGAGAAATTGCATCACTGCCGGCTGTGAGCCCCTCTGAGCCCACCAAACGCCACCCGACCCGCAACGTCCGGTCCCGCCCGGACGCCACCGCGCCCGCACCTATCGCCGCAGTTGCACGACTTGAGCGGCGGCCGTGGGATGGTCGGGCGCGCCGCCGGGGGCTGGTGGGTCGGCGGCGGGCTGGCGGGCTGGCGGGCTGGCGGGCTGGCGGGCTGGCGGGCTGGCGGGCTGGCGGGCTGGCGGGCTGGCGGGCAGGCGG
>NZ_JBNCKT010000089.1:0-20245 GCF_049841675.1 Micromonospora sp. DT4 | reverse complement strand
TGGCGGGCTGGCGGGCTGGCGGGCTGGCGGGCTGGCGGGCTGGCGGGCTGGCGGGCTGGCGGGCTGGCGGGCTGGCGGCAGAGCCTCGCAACTTCCCGGATGTTGCTGCTTCCGACGCGCGGGAAGCAGCAACATCCCTGATGTTGCGCGGCTCTTGACGAAGCGGCGACCGACGTGGCTGGCGACCCGACGCGAGGGCCGGGGAGTTGCGCCTGCACCTCGCAAGGTCACGCTCGATCCAGGATGTAGTGGTTTCCTCACCGAGCCGAGGCCACTACATCCTGGAAACATCCTGGATCGAGCGCGATCATGCCGCGACTCGCGACCGGCGATGGGCGCCGCACCGGACCGGCGGGCGCGCGCGGATCGCGGCCGGCGGAGCCGGCGCGGAGCCGGCGCGGAGCCGGCGCGGAGCCGGCGCGGAGCCGGCGCGGAGCCGGCGCGGATCGCGGCCGGCGCGGGGCTCGTGCGGGGGCCGGTGGCGGGCGGTCGCGCACCTGCTGGGGCGAACTTTTGTCAGGTGGAGCGAAACTTCTGCTGATCGTGAGGGAGCTTTGCCTTTGTCCGGGGGCAAGGGTAAGGTCCGTTTTAGATAGAGGGTTGCCCATTCGTCGATCAGCCTGCCTGCCGCCCTTGCCGGGGTCGGCCGCGGTCCACCCTCAGCGTCGCCGACCGCGTATAACGCGTCGTTCTCATCGTCCCGCCGGTGCACGTCTCCGGCCGGTTCGACGCGCCCGGTGAAGGCAGCAGGTTGACCGCTGCCGACGGCACGCCAGCCGTCAGGAAGGAACCACCACCATGGATCACCAGGCCAACCGCTCGGAGCCCACCGTGGCGTCCGAGTCGGTCAGTCGGCGCGGGCTGCTCCGCGCCGCGACCGTCTCCGCCGCCGCCGTCGGCGCTGCCGGGCTTCTCGCCGGCCCGGCCAACGCGGCGCCCGCCGGTGACACCGCCACCGCAAGTCAGTCCCACGGTCGGCGTCGGGTGCCGGTGGACCGCATCAGCATCCAGCTCTACACCCTGCGCGACCAGCTCGCCGCCGACCTGCCGGGCACCCTGACCGCCCTGCGCCGCATCGGCTACCGGCGGGTGGAGCACGCCGGCTTCGTGGGGCGTACGGCGGCGGAGTTCCGCGCCGCGCTCGACGCGGCCGGACTGCGTGCCACCTCCGGGCACACCGGCGTCCCGCAGCCGTTCGACGCCGCCACCTGGGAACGCGCCCTCGCCGACGCGAACACGCTGGGCTGCAAGAAGATCGTCCACCCCTACTTCGGCCGGGACGCCGAGGGACGCCCGTACCGGGATCCGGCCATCTACCGGGCCCTGGCCCGGGACCTCAACCAGGCCGGTCGGCTCGCCGAGCGTGCCGGTCTCGACTTCGGCTACCACAACCACCAGCTGGAGTTCGTGCCGCTGACCGACGGCTCGACCGGCTTCGAGATCCTCACCAAGCAGACCGATCCTCGGCTGGTCCACTTCGAACTGGACCTGTACTGGACCTGGCGTGGGGCGCACGACCCGGTCGACGTGATCCGGGAGAACCGTGGGCGGATCCGCCAGGTGCACGTCAAGGACCTGGACGTCGAGGGTGGCTTCGCCGACCTCGGCGACGGTGTCATCGACTTCGGCCGCATCTTCGCGCACGAGCGGGAGGCGGGCATCGAGGAGTACATCGTGGAACGCGACGACGCGGGCACCTCGCCGCGCGTGGCCGCCGACGCCATCGAGACCGCCCGGGTCGGCTTCGACTATCTCGCCTCACTCCGGTACTGACCGCCTCGAAGGGCTACCTGATGAACAGGACCGCATTCGCGTCCGCCCTGCTCCTGGTGACTGCCGGCCTGGCCGTGCCGACGGCGGCGACCGCCGCACCGGCCCCGCCACCGGACAGCAGCTTCCAGAAGGTGACGCTGAACGACTTCCCCGGCGAGCCGATGAGCCTCGCCGTCCTGCCCGACCTGCGGGTGCTGCACACCTCCCGGACCGGCGAGGTCCGCATCCACGACCCGCGCACCGGACTCAACACCCTCGCCGCCGACATCGACGTGTACCAGCACGACGAGGAGGGGCTGCAGGGCATCGCCATCGACCCGGACTTCACCCAGAACAAGTGGGTGTACCTCTACTACTCACCGCCCATGGACACCCCGGTGGACGACCCGGCCACCCCGGACGTCAACGAGGGGGACGCGCCGGAGGTCGGCACCGCGGCGGACTGGCAGCGGTTCAAGGGCGCCTTGCGGCTGTCCCGGTTCAAGCTGGAGGGGATGAAGCTCAACCTCGCCAGCGAGCAGCAGATCATCGACGTGCCGACCGACCGGGGGATCTGCTGCCACGTCGGCGGTCAGATCGACTTCGACAGCAAGGGCAACCTGTACCTGTCGACGGGTGACGACACCAACCCGTTCGCCTCCGACGGCTACGTCCCGATCGACGAGCGGGCCGACCGGAACCCGGCGTACGACGCCCAGCGCACCGCGGCCAACACCAACGATCTGCGCGGCAAGCTGCTGCGCATCAAGGTGAAGGCCAGTGGCGGGTACACGGTGCCGGCTGGCAACCTGTTCAAGCCGGGCACGGCGCAGACCCGACCGGAGATCTACGCGATGGGGCTGCGCAACGCGTTCCGCTTCGCGGTCGACAGGCGTACCGACGACGTGTACGTGGGCGACTACTCCCCCGACGCCTCCACGGCGAACCCGGAGCGTGGCCCCGCCGGGCACGGTCGGTGGATGGTGGTCGACAAGCCGGCGAACTACGGCTGGCCGTACTGTGTGACGCCGACCATCGCCTACCGCGACTACGACTTCGCCACCGGCGAGTCCGGTGCCAAGTTCAACTGCAAGCGCCCGGTCAACGACTCACCGCACAACACGGGCAAGCGCGTGCTGCCGCCGGTCGAGGCCCCGCAGGTCTGGTACTCGGCGGCCGCCTCGGCCGAGTTCCCGCAGCTGGGCACCGGCGGCATCGCCCCGATGGGCGGCCCGGCGTACGACTACGACGGGACCAGCACGTCGCGTACCCGGTGGCCGGCCTACTACGACGGGGTGCCGCTGTTCTACGAGTGGACCCGGGACTACATCAAGGAGTTCCGCCTCGACTCCGACGGGGACGTGCAGGACATCCGGCCGGTGGCGCCGTCGCTGGTGGTGGACAACCCGATGGACATGGAGTTCGGTCCGGACGGCGCGCTCTACATGCTGGAGTACGGCGACGGCTACTTCGCCGAGAACCCGGACGCCCAACTGTCCCGGATCGACTTCGTCCGGGGCAACCGGACGCCGATCCCGAAGATCAGCGGTACCCCGACCGTCGGGCAGGCCCCGCTGACCGTCGCGTTCTCCAGCGCCGGCACCACCGACCCGGACGGCGACAAGCTGAGCTACGCGTGGGACTTCAACGCGGACGGCTCGGTGGACAGCACCGATCCCAATGCGTCGTGGACGTTCCAGGAGAACGGCTCGTACACGCCGACGCTGAAGGTGACCGACCGCACCGGACGCTCGGCCGCGGCGACCCTGCCGCTGGTGGTCGGGCCGACCGCGCCGGTCATCGAGTTCGTCGCCCCGGTGGCCGGGCAGCCCTTCCAGTTCGGGCAGACGGTCGCGTACGAGGTCAAGGTCACCGACGACCTCCCCGTGGACTGCTCGCGGGTGAAGGTCACCTACGTGCTCGGCCACGATGAGCACGGGCACCCGCTCTCCACGGCGACCGGATGCTCCGGCACCATCCCCACCTTCGTGGACGGTGGGCACAGCGGCGCGGACAACCTGACTGCGGTGTTCGTCGCGGAGTACACCGACGCTCCGACGGAGCCGGGCGTGCCGCCGCAGAGCGCGAGCGCGACTGTCGTGCTCGATCCCACACCGGTGGCCGGCCTGGCCGGCTGACCAGTTGACAGTGACGGCGGCCGGCGACCGGAACTCCGGTCGCCGGCGTCTCGCGTTGCGGGCCCGGCTGGTCAGCTCCAGTCGTTGTCGACGTGGTTGTCGCGCCAGCGTCCGCCCACCGGCGGGGTGTCCAGGCGCATCCCGTCGTCGGCGTTGCCGGCGAGGTCGTTGTCCTCGACCCGGCAGTCCACGCAGCTGCCCCGCTCGGTGATCCACAGACCGTGGGTCTGGGTGCTGTTCTCGTGGTTGTCCCAGACCCGGTTGCCGCGGATGGTGGCCGAGTCGAACGCCGCGTCGATGGTGATGCCGGCACGCCGCTGGGGTGCCGCGTCCAGCTCGTATCCACAGCCCGGGGGCGGTACGTCCCCACTCCACGCGCTGATGCCGTCGGGCCGGACCGGCGCCAGGAGGAGTTCGTCGCCGGTGTTGGCGGCCACCATGGCCACGGCCCGTCCCACCCGCAGGACCTTGCCCCGGTGCCCGTCGTGCGGCCAGTTCGCCGACCGGTCCACCACGGACCGTTCGGCGTAGCGGATGGTCTCGCCGCTACCGCTGGCGGCCTGCGCGTACTGTCGGCCGTTGTTGCGGATCCGGTTGTTGAGCAGCACCGCATCGGTCATCTGGTGGTCGATCCGGACGGCGTCCAGCCCGTTGCCCCAGAACTCGTTGCTCTCGATCACCACGTCGCGTACCGGGCCCTGGTAGCCCCGCCCGAGGTCGTGCCCGTGGTAGCCGTGCTGGCCGTTGCCGCTGATCCGGTTGCCCCGGATGGTGTACGGACCCGGGGTGTTGCCGACGCTGACGCCGTCGCGGATGTTGCCGTCGATGACGCAGTCGGTGAGCAGCCCACCCCGTCCGGCCACTGCCGCGGTGCCCTGGGCGGAGATGTCGAAGCCGGCCTCCAGGTTGCCGGTCATCGTGCAGGCGGAGACGATGAGACCATCGGCGCCCCAGTCGGAGATGCCGAACCGGTTGCCCTGGCTGTGACAGCCGATGATGCGGTAGCCGCGGGGCGGTGCCCAGTGGTCCTTCTGCAGTTCGAGGAAGATGCCGTTGGTGCCGTTGGCGAGGGTGGTGCAGTTCGCGATGGTCAAGCGCTCCACCGCACCCCAACCGCCGATGCCCACACCGATGCCGGCGCCGCCGATCTGCTCGCCGTTGTCCAGCCGACCGCAGCCGACGACCACCACGCCGTCGATCAGGGAGTCCTGGAGGAAGTCGCAGCCCAGCCCGGTGGCGGCGGTGTGGTGGATGTAGAGGTTGCGGAACACGCCGCGCACGACGTACTGCAGACCCAGGCCCTTGGCGAGGTAGCTGTACTCGGCCATCGCGACGCCGGAGCCGTCGATCTGGAAGTCGGCGAAGGTGCAGTCGGCGATGTGGCGGTCCCGGTCGGCGCCGTGCTGCACCGTGGTCCAGAAGGCCAGCGGGGTCGGGTCGGCCCGGTTGCCCTCGTTGCTGAGCATGAACCGGGTCGCCGCCGGACCGGCGCCGACCAGCGAGACGCCGCTGCGCCACACCGTGCCGGCGTCGCGGATCGAGTAGATGCCCGGCGGGCAGTAGATGACGCGGGCACGGCCATCCGAGGCGTACCCGGCCCCGAGTCGGTCCACGAGGGCGGCCAGCGCCGGCTGGTCGTTGGTCGCGCCGTCACCGGTCAGGCCGTACTCCAGGGCGTCGCAGTAGAGCGGCGCGCCGGCCGCCGCGGGCCGCCGCACGCGGATCGAGTTGAGTAGCAGCTCGTTCGCCACGGCCACGGGTCGGCTCCCTTCGACGCGTCCGGCGCGTACCGGCGGGGCCGACTTCCCGGTGACGCGGCCGGGAAACCCCGGGGCACGCCCGGCCCCGACACCGCGCGGGCGGTGCCGGGACCGAGGGGGTACGCGTCAGACGGCGGCGATCAGCAGCGCCGGCCGTTCCACGCAGTCGGCGACGTGCCGCAGGAAGCCGCCGGCCACCCCGCCGTCGCAGACGCGGTGGTCGAACGTGAGGCTGAGCTGGGTCACCTTGCGGACGGCCAGGTGCCCGTCGACCACCCACGGTTTGTCCACGATGCGTCCCACCCCGAGCAGCGCCGCCTCGGGGTGGTTGATGATCGGCGTGGAGCCGTCCACGCCGAACACCCCGTAGTTGTTCAGCGTGAAGGTGCCGCCGGTGAGGCGGGCCGGCGCGAGCGTCCCGGCCCGCGCCGCGGCGGTGGTCTCCGCCAGCGCGGCGGCCAGCTCGGCGGTGGTCAGCCGCTGGGCGTCGCGCAGCACCGGCACCAGCAGGCCCCGGTCGGTCTGCGCGGCAATTCCCAGGTGCACGCCGGCGGACTGGACGATCCGCTGACCCTCGGTGTCGACGCGGGCGTTGAGCTGCGGGTACCGGCGCAGACCGCTGAGGCAGATCCGGGCCAGCAGGGCCAGGATGCTCACCGACGCGTCGGGTGTCGCCGCGTTGATCGCCGCGCGGGTCTCGAGCAGCCCGGTGGCGTCCACGTCGACCCAGATGGTCACCTCGGGGATCTCCCGCCGGCTGCGGGAGAGCTTGTCGGCGATCACCTTGCGCACGCCGGTGAGCGGGACGACGACATCGCCGTCCCCGCCCGGGGCCGGGGCGACGTGCGGGTCCGGCACGGCGGCGAGCCGGGCCGCGGGCGCGGCCGAGGCCGCCTCCACGTCGGCGCGGCGGATCACCCCGCCGGGTCCGGTGCCCCGCACCGCGCCCAGGTCGACGCCGCGCTCGCGGGCCAGCCGACGGACGATCGGCGAGATCACCAGGGCGTTCGACGGCGGACCGCCGACCGGCGCGCCGCCGGCGGGACCGACGTGGGAAGCCGGGCCGTTGCCGGTCGCGGTGCCCGCGTCAGGCCGGGCCCGACCGGGCATCGCCACGTCGGCGTGGGTAGCGTAGGCGGCGTCGGGCTGGGCATCGCCGGGCTGGGCTGCGCTGACCGGGTCGGGGGCGAGGGCCAGGCGCGGCCGGCGGCGACGACGGGTCGCGCCGCCGTGGCCGGTGCCGTACCCGATCAGGACGTTGCCGGAGCCGGCGCGCTCCTCCTCGCGGTAGGTGGCGTGCCCGGCGGGCTCGTCGCCGTCTCCGTCCAGCGGCGCGATGGTGATCAACGGCTGGCCGACCGGGCGGACCTCACCGGCCGCGCCGTGCAGGGTCACCACCCGTCCGGCGTACGGGCAGGGCACGTCGACGACGGCCTTGGCGGTCTCCACCTCGACCACGCTCTGGTCCACCGTGACGACGTCGCCCACGGCGACCCGCCACTCGACGATCTCGGCCTCGCTCAGCCCCTCCCCCAGGTCGGGCAGGAGGAAAACCTGTGTCCGCTCGACGGTGGTCATGCCGCCGCCCAGCGGGCGTCGGGCTGGTCGTCCCACTGCAGGCGGGCCACCGCGTCGAGGACGCGGTCGACGCCGGGCAGGTGGGTGTGCTCCAGCATCGGCGCGGGGTACGGGATGTCCAGCCCGGCGACCCGCAGCACCGGGGCGTGCAGCGCGTGGAAGCAGCGCTCCTGCACCCGGGCGGCGATCTCCGCGCCGACGCCCGCGAAGCCGGGCGCCTCCTGGATCACCACACACCGTCCGGTCCGCCGGACCGAGGCGGTGATGGTGGCGTCGTCGATCGGCACGATGGTCCGCACGTCCACCACCTCCAGGTCCCAGCCCTCCTTGCGGGCGGCCTCGGCGGTCTCCAGCGCGACCGGCACCGCCGGCCCGTACGCCACCAGCGTGGCATCGCGGCCGGGCCGGCGCACGACGGCACGGCCGAACGGCTCGGTACGCGCCGGCAGCTCGGCGTCCGCGCTGCCGAAGTAGAGCTTCTTGGGCTCCATGAAGACCACCGGGTCGGGGTCGTCGATCGCCTCCCGCAGCAGCGAGTACGCGTCCTCGACCGTCGCCGGGGTGACGACCTTCAGGCCGGGGGTGTGCGCGTAGTACGCCTCGGAGGAGTCGCAGTGGTGCTCCACCCCGCCGATGCCACCGGCGTACGGCACCCGGATGACGATCGGCACGCTGAGTTTGCCCCGGGTGCGGTTGCGCAGCTTCGCCACGTGCGAGGCGATCTGCTCGAACGCCGGGTACGCGAACGCGTCGAACTGCATCTCGACCACCGGCCGCAGCCCGGACATGGCCAGGCCGACGGCGAAGCCGACGATGCCGGCCTCCGCGAGCGGGGTGTCGAAGCAGCGCTTCTCGCCGAAGCGGGCCTGGAGGCCGTCGGTGATCCGGAAGACGCCGCCGAGCTGGCCGACGTCCTCGCCGAAGACGACGACCCGGTCGTCGGCGGCGAGCGCGTCGGCGAGGGCGGTGTTGAGGGCCTTCGCCATGGTGGTGGCCATCAGGCGTCACCCTCCTCGTCGTACCCGGCGGCCAGCTCGGCGCGGACCTGCTCGCGCTGCTCGACGAGCTGCGGGGTGGGCTCGGCGTAGACGTGGTCGAACAGGCTCAGCGGGTCGACGGTGGGCTGGCTGTTCATGCGGCTGCGCAGGTCCGCCGCGTATGCCTCGGCCTGCTCGGCGATCTCGGCGACCGCCGCGTCGTCGAGCACCCCGCGGGCGCGCAGGTACGCCTGGAGGCGGGCGAGCGGGTCGCGGTCGCGCCAGGCGTCGACCTCGGCGCCGTCGCGGTAGCGACTCGCGTCGTCGGCGTTGGTGTGCGGCTCCATCCGGTAGGTGTGCGCCTCCACCAGGTACGGCCCCTTGCCGGCGCGGGCGTGTGCGACCGCGCGGGTCAGCACGGCGAGCACCGCGACCGGGTCGTTGCCGTCGACCTGCTCACTGGGCACCCCGTAGCCGACACCCTTGTACGCCAGCGACGGCGCGGCGGTCTGCCGCGACAGCGGGACGCTGATGGCGTACCTGTTGTTCTGCACGAAGTAGACGACCGGGGCCTTGAACACGGCGGCGAAGTTGATGCCCTCGTGGAAGTCGCCCTCGCTTGTCGCGCCGTCGCCGATGAAGGCCAGCGCCACGGTGTCGCGCCCCTGGTACGCCTCGCCGTGGGCCAGCCCGGCCGCGTGCACGCACTGGGTGGCGAGCGGGGTGCACTGCGGCGCGGTGTGCACCTGGGTCGGGTCGTAGCCGCAGTGCCAGTCGCCGCGCAGCAGGGTGAGCACCTCGACGGGGTCGATGCCCCGGGCAACCAGCGCCATCGATTCGCGGTAGGTGGGGAACACCCAGTCGGTGTCGCGGACGGCGAGCGTGGCGGCCACCTGGCACGCCTCCTGCCCCCGCGACGACGGATAGACAGCGAGGCGGCCCTGCTTGGTCAGCGCGGTCGCCTGGGTGTCGAACCGGCGGCCGAGCACCATCCGGCGGTACAGCTCCCGCAGCGCCTCGACGGGCGGCTCCGGGTAGTCGGTACGGGCCGGCAGCGGCGTACCGGTCTCATCGAGCAGGCGGACCGGTTCGGCGTCCGGCAGCAGCGGGCGCGCCGGGTCGGGCGGGGTGACCGTCCGACGGGCGCGCGGGGATGCCCTGCGGACCGCCTGGGGTGTGGTCGTCACGGCGGGACCTCCTGGGACGTGTGGTGAGCCTATGCTTCCGCCTGACGGATGATTGACTCAAGATCCACGCAGAAGGCGGGATGACTGGCATGCGGGAGGCGCGTCGGTGAGCCAGGAGAACGGAGACGGAGCGAGCCGGAGAACCGGATCGGGACGATCGGCCCGAGCCATGGACGAGGTCGACCGGCGGATCCTGGACGAGCTGGTCCGCGACGGGCGCACGTCGGTGCGCACCCTGGCCGAGCGCATCCACATCTCGCGCACCAACGCGTACGCCCGGGTCGAGCGACTGCTGCGCGACGGCGTGATCACGGGCTTTCGGGCACAGGTGGCGCCCGAGGCCGCCGGGTTGGGCACGTCGGCGTACATGGCGTTGACGATCGAGCAGAACACCTGGCGGGAGGTGTCGGCCGAGCTGGCCCAGGTGCGCTACGTCGAGCACGTCGCGCTGCTCAGTGGCGAGCACGACGTGCTGGCCCTGGTCCGGGCGCCGGACAACGCCGCCCTGCGCGACGTGGTGCTCGACCGGGTGCAGCGCATCGCCGGGGTGCTGTCGACGCGGTCGTGGCTGGTCTTCGAGGAGTTCGAGGGCACGCAGAGCCCGTGGCAGTAGGCCGCCACGTGGGTCACCGTTCCGGCGGGGCCTCCAGCCCTTCGCGGTCGGCCAGCTCCAGCAGCGGCTCCAGCGAGTGCCGGTCGCCGTCCAGGCCGGTGTGCGGGTCGCCGCGCTCGGCGAACCGGGCCGGCATGCTGAGCACGTCGAAGTCCTCCGGCCGGGCGTCGTCCAGCTCCGCCCAGTCCAGGGGCGCCGACACCAGGGCCTGCGGTGTCGGCCGGATCGAGTACGCCGACGTCACCGTGTGATCGCGGGCCATCTGGTTGTAGTCGACGAAGACCGGTAGGTCCCGCTGCTCCCGCCACCAGGTGGTGGTGACCAGCTCCGGCAGCCTGCGCTGCATCTCCCGGCCCAGCGCGAGCACCGCCCGGCGGCACTCGCCGAAACTCCACCTTGGCTCGATCGACAGGTAGACGTGCAGGCCGCGCCCGCCGGTGGTCTTCGGGTAGCCGGTCATGCCCAGCTCGGCGAGGAACGCCCGCACCTCGTGCGCCACCGGCACCACCTGCTCGAAGCCCACGCCGGGCAGCGGGTCGAGGTCGATGCGGAGCTGGTCGGGGCGCTCCACGTCGCCGGCGGACACCGGCCACGGATGAAAGCGCAGAGTGCCCAGGTTGGCGGCCCAGATCACCACGGCCAGCTCGCTCGGCGCGACCTCGTCGGCGGTCCGGCCGCTGGGGAACGTGATGTGCGCGGTGCGCACCCACTCGGGCGCGCCCGCCGGCAGCCGCTTCTGATAGAAGGCGTCACCGCGGTTGGTCTGCCGGGTGGCGATCGTCGCGCCCTCGAAGACACCGCGCGGCCAGCGTTCCAGCATGGTCGGCCGGTCGCGCAGCGCCCGCAGGATGCCGTCGCCGACCGCCAGGAAGTAGCGGACGACGTCCAGCTTGGTCAGCCCGCGTTCCGGGAAGTACGGCTTGTCGGGGCTGGAGACGCGGACCAGCCGCTCCCCCACCTGGATCTCCGCCGCCGCCGTAGCCACGCCCCCGAGGGTACGACGTGTGGGCGGACCCGGTGGGCTACCGGCCCGTGACCAGCGTGGCGGGCTGCTGCGGCAGTTCCTCTGTCTGCCCGCCGATCGACACCGGCGGCGTCCCCGGCGGTTCCTCGGCCACCGCGGTCTGCTGCTCGACCGGTACCGGCTGCGACGACCGACGGGCCACGAAGCCCGGCGTCCAGTCCTTCAACCGCAGCGCCGGCCGCTCGACGAGCTTCCACGAGACGAACGCGGCGACGAAGGCGACCGCGACCGACATCGCGGCGAACGGCACGTACCCCCAGCGACTCCAACCCAGGCTCGCCATCACCTGCTGGCCGACGAACCCATAGATGTAGATGCCGTACGAGTAGTCGTTCTTCCGCCCCACCCAGTGCAGCTGGCGCGGCATCCGCACCGACAGCCACACCAGCAGGTACGCGAACGCCGGCAGCCCGATGGCGAAGAAGCCGCCGAAGAGCAGGGACAGCCCCAGCGCCACGGCCGAGCCGATGCCGAGCGCGTCGTTGATCGGCACCCGCTCCCGGTAGAGGTCCAGCGTCGCGCCGAACGCGAACAGGAAGCCCAGGTAGACGATGTAGTGGAAGCTCATCACGCCCACCAGGGGCGAGTCGAACGACCAGCTCGCCGTGGACGCCGGCCCGCTGAACTGCCCGGAGTTCACCCAGTCCTGCAGGATGCTCAGGTAGAGCGCGACGGTCAGGAACAGCACGAACCGGCGGGCGTTGCGCAGCACCGCGGTGATCGCCAGGACGCCCACCACGACGTAGCAGAACATCTCGTACTTGAGTGACCACAGGGCGCCGTTGAAGACGCTGGAACCGCTCTTCACACCCCACGGGGTGGTCGCCTTGAACAGGTCCTGAATGCCGTACTGACGAACACCGGTCCACCAGTTGGCCTGGAGGTAGGCCAACGGGCCGCCACGGTCCCAGGCGTTGTCGAAGAAGCCGGCGGTGGTGCCGTGCTCGCGCAGTGCGACCAGCGGGGCGACTACCAGCGCGGTGATCAGCAGGCACACCCACAGGCCGGGGAAGATGCGCAGGGCGCGGTGCCAGGAGTAGCGGATGATGCCGGTACGCCGGGCGCTGCGGGTGATCAGCAGGCCGGAGAGCACGAAGAAGCCGTACACGGCCATGGTGCCGACGTTGGTCTGCCGACCGGTCAGGTGGTAGCCGAGGTCGTTGGCCCCGAAGCCGAGCGGCTTGGAGTGCGACAACACGACGCCCACGGCGAGGCAGAGCCGGATGAGCCCGATGCCGTTGCTGCGGCCGGAGAGCAGCTCGGCCAGCGTGCCACGGGAGCGGACGAGGGCGGGGGTAGTCATGCGGTCAGGACCTCTCGACCATCAGGCGGGCACCTCGGCGCCGGCGTGCTCCCACAACTGCTTCATCTCGGTGTGCAGATCATCGCTCGGCGACCAGCCGAGCACCTCGGCGGCGAGCCCGACGTCCAGCCGCTGCCAGCTCGTCTCGGCCGGGCCGGTCTGCTCGGCTTCGACCAGGTCGGTCGGCACCTCACTGGAGTCGATGAGGAGCTGGACCATATCACGGGCGCTGGCGGCGACCCCCCGACCGATGTTGATCACATGGCCGGCGGCTTCGGGTCGGGTCGTGGCCAGCAGGACGGCGGCCACCACGTCACTCAGGCCCACGAAGTCACGCCGCGAGCCCAGCGGGGCCAGCTCCAACCGGGCCCGCGCACCGGCGCGCTGGGCGTCGCGCAGCCGGCCCGCGACCACCCCGAGCAGGCTGTGCCCGGGCTGGCCGGCGCCGATGACGTTGCCGACCCGCAGCGTGACGCCCTCGATCAGGCCCGACCGGTCGGCCTCGCTGACCGCCGTGGTGCAGCGCAGCTTGAATTCGCCGTACGGCATCACCGGCGCGGGTCGCAGCCCCTCCGGCATCGAGGTGTCGACCGGTACCAGGCCGTACTCGTGCACGCTGCCCAACTGGATCACCCGGACGCGTCCGGGCAACCGGCCGGCGGCCTCGATCAGCCGCTCGACCAGGGTCACGTTGACGGCGAGCATCTGCGCGTCGTTGAGCCCCCACATGCCGCCCGCAGAGTTGATCACCACGTCCGGATCGAGGTCGCGCAGCATCTCGGTGATCTCGTCGACGTCGGCGGCGGCCAGGTCCAGAGCGCGGACCGCGACGCCCGACCCGATGTCACGCGGAGTACGGGCGACGGCGACAACGGTGTGGCCCTGGTCGGCCAGGGCCCGGCAGATCGGGCGACCGAGGAAACCGGTGCCGCCGAGCACCACCACCCGCCGCCCCTGACCGGCGTCCCGCGCCGGGTGCCGCTGCTCGACGATCATGGCGTCCCCCTGGCTGCTGTCGCTCATCGGCCCGGCCCGAACGCGTGCCGCGACAGGCTCTTCACGCCGGTCATCCGGCCGGCGAGGACCGCCGTCGGCAGCAGCGTGATGGCGTGCAGCCGGGACGACAGGTAACGGCGGGCCGCTCGTGCCGCCCGGGGCCAGCCCTGCTCGTCCATCCGCCGGGCGACATCGACGAAGAACGCCCGCGCCTCGGTGAACCGGGAGCCGGTGACCGCGTCGGCCGCGGACTTGCTGACCGCGTGCCGCCGGTACTGGAAGCACAGGGTGGTGTCGACGGCCATCTGCTCACCCCGCTGGATCAGGTCGATCACCAGCGCGAGATCCTGGATGACCTGGAACTCGTCGCGGAAGTCGACCGCCTTGAGGGCGTCCGTGCGCCAGCAGATCGACGGGAAGTAGAACCAGCAGCCGCGCAGCAGGCTGGCCGCCAGGTCCTCGCCGCCCATCAGCTCCCGGGACTCGACGCGCGGGGCGTAGAGCCGCCGCTTGGCCTCGTCGACCATGGTGTTCACCACCGTGCCGTTGGCGTCGATGATCTCGACCCCCGGCTGGACCATGCCGACGCCCGGGTACTGCTCGATCACCGATCGCACCGTGGCGACGTAGTTGGGGTGCATGATGTCGTCCGTGCCCATCATCACCAGATACTCGTGCTCGGCGAGGCCGACGCACTTGCGGTAGTTGCCGGTGACGCCGAGGTTGCGCTCGTTGCGCTGGTAACGCACCCGCTCGTCGGTGATCTCCGCGAACCACTCCGGCACGCCCGGCTCGGTGCCGTCGTCGACCACGGTCAGCCGCCAACCCGGATCACTCTGTGCCATCACGCTGCGTACCGCCGCCTGCATGAGGGGCACGCTCCCGTAGTACGGCAACATGATGTCGACAATCATCGGTTCCGTGGGCCTTACTGTGCGTGGTTGACGTGCGCGACGGGCGCGGGCCACAGTATCAGGCATGGCGTCCGGATCCAGTACCGGCGATCCGGCCCCGGCGCCCGTCGTGACACCACCCCGGTAACCGGCGCGAGGGGGTCCTCCGGCGACCACGTCGGCGGCTATCATCGTCGCGCCCACTCCCCGCTCGCCCCCGATCGGACGCCGATGTCAGACCGCGCCGTCACCACGGACGCGCCTCCCGCGCAGACCGACGCGGGGTCGCCCCCGCCCGCCACCGAGCCGGAGCGACGGCGACTGACTCTGGCCCGCCGGCTCGTGCTCAGCGTCTGGTTCTGGCCCACGGCGTTCGCGGCCCTCGCCGTCGGCTGGCGGCTCGGCAGCCCGGAGATGTGGCACGACGAGCTGGTCACCATCGACGTGGCGACCCGCTCGACCGGGCAGATCCTGGGGATGCTCACGAACGTCGACGCCGTGCACGGGGCGTACTACCTCTTCATGCACGGCTGGACGAGCCTGTTCGGCACCGGCCCGGCGGTCGTACGGCTGCCGTCTGCGCTGGCCATGGTCCTGGCGACCACGTGCGTGGCGCTGGTCGGGCGTCGGGTCTTCGACCGTACGGCGGGGATCGCCGCCGGGTTCGTCTTCGCCCTCGTGCCCACGGTCACCCGCTTCGGGCAGGAGACCCGGTCGTACGCCTTCGTCGTCCTCGCCGCGGCCGCGGCCACGCTGTTCCTGTTCCGGGCGTTGCAGCGCCCGGGGTGGCTGCGGTGGCTCGCCTACGCGCTCGCCGTGGCCGGCATCGGCCTGGTGAACGTGGTGGCGCTCACGCTGCTACTCGGGCACGGTGTGGCCGTCCTGATCCACTGCTGGCGGGAGCGCCGCTGGTGGTCGCTGGCCTGGTTCGTGCTCGCCGCCGCCGCCGGAGTGGGGATCGCCGCCCCGGTGATCCTGCGCGGTATGAAGCAGGCGGGACGGCAGATCAGCTGGATCCCGGACAGCGCGCCCTGGACGGTCTGGGAGCAGGTCTTCGGCTCGGTGCTGCTCGCCGCCGCGATCACCGCGCTGGCCGTGGTCGGGGTGCTGACCCACCTGCGCCGCGACGTGGCCGCGCGGACCGCCGCCGCCGCGGTGATCGCCGCGCTGCCGGTGCCGGTGATCCTGGTGGCCTCCACCGGCGACATCAACTACTTCTTCTCCAAGTACCTGCTCTTCCTCGTGCCGGCGTGGGCGGTGCTCGCCGGCGCGGCCGTCGCCGCGCTGCGTCGCGCGCCCCTGGTCGCGGTGGCGGTGGTGGTGCTCGCCGCCCTGAGCGTGCCCGGTCAGGTCGCGCTGCGCGGGGAGTACTCGCACGGCTGGTACACGTATCCGCAGAAGCGGGCGTTCGCGCCGCTGTCCTACTCACAGGCGGCGCGGGTCATCGAGGCCGGCTACCAACCCGGTGACGGCCTGGTCGCCGGTGGCCCGTGGTGGTGGATGCACGAGCCCGGGGTGCGCTACTACCTCCCCGCCGACATCTCGCCGCGCAACGTCTTCCAGCAGCGGTCGGCGGCTCAACGCGACGAGCTGTTCGGCGCGGACTGCGCCACTCCGGCCCGCTGCCTGCGGGACGAGCCGCGGCTGTGGGTGCTGCTGCCCACGGTCACCGACGCGCCGCTGACCGGTCTGCCGAAGAAGCAGTCGGCCGCGCTCGCCGAACGGTACGACGTGGTCCGCGTCACGCACGTGACCGGGCTGACCGTGGCCCTGCTGCAACGGCGCGGCTGAGTCGACGCCCGGCCCGGCGCGGCACGGTTACCCCGTGCCGCGCCCGGGTAGGGGGTCGACATGGCGGAACTGTCGACGCTCTGGATCATCCGGCACGGGGAGAGCACCGCGAACGTGGCGGCCACCCGGGCCGAGCAGACCGGCGCGGACGTGATCGCGCTGAGCCACCGCGACGCCGACGTGCCGCTCTCGGACACCGGCGAGGAGCAGGCGCGGGCGACCGGCCGCTGGCTCGCGGGTCTGCCCGAGGACCGGCGACCGGACGTCGCGGTGGTGTCGCCGTACCTGCGGGCGGTGTCCACGGCGAAGCTGGCGCTGCACGGCACCGGGGTGCCGGTGAGCCGCGACGAGCGGCTGCGTGACCGGGAGTTGGGCATCCTGGACGGCCTGACCGGGCACGGAGTGCGCCGGCGGTTTCCCGACGAGGCCGAGCGCCGTGCCCGGCTGGGCAAGTTCTACTACCGGCCGCCCGGCGGCGAAGCCTGGACCGACGTGGCGCTGCGCCTGCGCACGCTCCTCGGTGACCTGCGCCGCGACCACGAGGGGCAGCGGGTGCTGCTCTTCGGCCACGACGCGCTGGTCTTCCTGCTGCGTTACCTCGTCGAGGGCCTGACCGAGCCGGAGCTGATGGCGTTGACCAGCGAACACGTGATCGCCAACTGCTCGATCACCGACTGGTCCGCCGACGAGCAGGGCAGGCTGCGGCTGGGCGGTTTCAACGAGGTCGGCCACCTGCACCGACAGGGTGCCGAGGCGACCAGGGAGGACGAGATCCATGCCGAACCGGTCTGAGGTGCAGGTGATCACGCCGGCACTGCTGCGGGACTGGGCACTGCCGGTACCGGCCGGGGGCAAGGAGAGCCGGGGCACCGTGCTGGTGATCGGCGGCTCCCGCTTCACCCCCGGGGCGGTCCTGCTCGCCGGGGTGGCCGCGCTGCGCGCCGGCGCCGGGGTTCTCCAGCTCGCCCTCGCCGAGTCGACCGCGGCCACGCTGAGCATCCAGGTGCCCGAGGCACTGGTGGTGGGGCTGCCGGAGAACTCCGACGGCACCGTCGCCGCCGACCGGGCCGGCCAGCTCGGCGAATTGGTCGGCGCGGCCGACGTGGTGGCCCTGGGCCCGGGGTTGACCGGCATCGACGAGACCGGCCGACTGCTGGACCTCGTCCTGCAGGCGGCCGGACCGCAGACCCCGCTGGTCCTGGACGCGTACGCCCTGGGCGCGCTCAGCCACGAGCCGAAGCTGCTGGTCGGCTCCGACCGCCCGGTGGTGCTCACGCCCAACGTCACCGAGGCCGGTCACCTGCTCGGCCGTGACCCGGGCGACGACCTGAGCGCCGAGGCCGCGGAGCTGGCGCAACGGTACGACGCGGTGGTCTCGCTCTACGGGCACGTGGCCGCGCCGGACGGGCGCGGGTGGCGGGAGGAGAGCGGCGACGCGGGCCTCGGCACGTCCGGCAGCGGAGACGTGCTCGCCGGTCTGCTGGCCGGGCTGCTCTCCCGGGGCGCCGACCCTGCGCAGGCCGCCTGCTGGGGTGCCTTCGCGCACGCCGTGAGCGGCCAACGGCTGATCCCCCGGTACGGCCGGATCGGTTTCCTGGCCCGGGAACTGCTCGACGAGATCCCCCGCACCCTGGCCACGGTCTGACCAGGCGATATCGGCCGCGTTCGTCCGTTTCGCCGCGCGGCCTCGGGGTATCGGATCGACACCAGCCACGCTATCGAACCAAGGGGGCACACCGGTGTCGACCGATGCCATCGTCCTGCTCAAAGAGGACCACAAGGAAATGCGCCGCCTGTTCAAGGCCTTCCAGGACGCCGAGGAGGGGCCGGCGAGCCAGCGGCAGAAGCTGGTGGACCAGATCCTGGAGGCCCTGACGGTGCACACCTACCTGGAGAACGAGGTGATGTACCCGGAGGTCCGCCGGCTCCTGCCCGACCTGGAGGACGACATCCTCGAGTCGTACGAGGAGCACCACGTGGCCGACGTGCTCTGCGCCGAACTGGCCAGCATGGACGCCGGCGACGAGCGTTTCGTCGCCAAGACGACGGTGCTGATCGAGAACGTCACGCACCACGTGGAGGAGGAAGAGGAGGAGTGGTTCCCCAAGGTCCGCGAGGCGTTGGGTCGTAAGCAGCTCCAGGAGATCGGCGAGAAGATGATCGCGCTGCGCGCGGACGCGCCGCGTACCCCCACCCAGCCGAAGGCGATCAAGAAGGCGCTCGACGCGGTGACCGCCTGAGCCACCCACAGTTCGACGAGGGGCCCGGCATGGCCGGGCCCCTCGTCGTGCGACCGACTGCGGTGACCGCTGTCAGTCGCCCGATCCCGCGCTCGGCCATGCCCGTGCACGGGCCGTCGAACACCTCGGGGGGCCCGTCGGGAGGTCGGCCGGGTCGGCCCGGGTCGGCCCGGTAGGATCGGCGTGGGCCGTTACTGGCGCGTTGGGATGGAGAACCATCGGGGAGCGGCCCCGTCACGAGGACGTTTGCCGAGCGCCTGGGCCTTCCGCACGTTCGTAGGAGGTCGCATGTCGCGCAACGCCGAGTCCACCGCATTCCGGAGCGCCCTCGAGGTGATCCGTGCTGTCGAGCCGCGGGTGGCCGACGCCATCGGCGCCGAGCTGACCGACCAGCGGGAGTCGCTCAAGCTCATCGCCAGCGAGAACTACGCCTCCCCGGCGACGCTGCTGGCGATGGGCAACTGGTTCAGCGACAAGTACGCCGAGGGCACGGTCGGCCGCCGCTTCTACGCCGGCTGCCAGAACGTCGACACCGTCGAGGCGCTCGCCGCCGAGCACGCCCGGGAGCTGTTCGGTGCGGCGCACGCGTACGTGCAGCCGCACTCGGGCATCGACGCCAACCTGGTCGCGTTCTGGGCGGTGCTCGCCGACCGGGTCGAGTCCCCGGCGCTCAAGAAGGCGCAGGTCCGTCAGGTCAACGACCTCACCGAGGCGGACTGGTTCACGCTGCGCCGCGAGCTGGGCAACCAGCGGATGCTCGGCATGTCGCTGGACGCGGGCGGGCACCTCACCCACGGCTTCCGGCCGAACATCTCCGGCAAGATGTTCGACCAGCGCAGCTATGGCACCGACCCGGCGACCGGCCTGATCGACTACGACCGGGTGGCCGAGGCCGCCCGCGAGTTCAAGCCGCTGATCCTGGTGGGCGGCTACTCGGCGTACCCCCGGAAGGTGAACTTCCGGATCCTGCGCGAGATCGCCGACTCGGTCGGCGCCACCTTCATGGTCGACATGGCGCACTTCGCCGGTCTGGTGGCCGGCAAGGTCTTCACCGGCGACTTCGACCCGGTGCCGCACGCGCACATCGTCACCACCACCACGCACAAGTCGCTGCGGGGCCCGCGCGGCGGCATGGTGCTCTGCCAGCCGGAGCTGGCCGACCAGGTGGACCGGGGCTGCCCGATGGTGCTCGGCGGTCCGCTGCCGCACGTCATGGCCGCCAAGGCCGTCGCGCTCGCGGAGGCCCGTCGGCCCGACTTCGCCGACTACGCACAGCGGATCGTGGACAACTCGCAGGCCCTCGCCGAGGGGCTGCTGCGCCGGGGCGCGACGCTGGTCACCGGCGGCACCGACAACCACCTGGTGCTGATCGACGTGTCCGGGTACGGGCTCACCGGCCGGCAGGCCGAGCAGGCGCTGCTCGACTCGGGCATCGTCACCAACCGCAACTCGGTGCCGCAGGACCCGAACGGCGCGTGGTACACGTCCGGCATCCGGATCGGCACCCCGGCGCTGACCACCCGAGGGCTGGGCACCGCCGAGATGGACCAGACGGCGGAGCTGATCCACACCGTGCTGACCCAGACCACGGCCGGCGCCAACGCCGACGGCACCCCGTCCAAGGCGAAGTACACGCTGGACGCCGACCTGGCGGACAAGATCTCCCGCCAGGCCACCGACCTGCTGGCCCCCCACCCGCTCTACCCCGCCATCGACCTGGCCTGAGGGCTCGCCCCGCAGGAGCTCGCGTCGATCGTGGAGTCGTGGTGCCCGGATCAGGGCGGATGGCGACCTTTGTCCACCACCACAACTCCATGATCGACGCGGACGGGGGCGCGGGCGCGGGGGGCCGGGGTTAGTCCTTGTCGCTCCGCTGCGCGAAGCGGCCCTAATCGGGAGGAAGTAGGTCTACTTCCGAGTTATTGACCCGTAACCCAAATGGTTTGTGATCGTTTGGGGTGTATGGGCGTTACGGTGCGGGACGCGCGTCGGC
>NZ_JBNCKT010000088.1:0-24246 GCF_049841675.1 Micromonospora sp. DT4 | reverse complement strand
GTGAAATCCTTGTTCCGCAAGCCCGAAGTCCGCTACGCCGCCTCCTGACCATCAACTATTTGCCTTACGGGTCAATATCTGGAGTCGATCACTGGCCGCTCTCGATCACGCAAGGTCGGGCCGGCCCTCGTCGCGGGGCAGCCGCGCCACCATCTCGTGGAACTCCCGTACGGTCACCGCCTCGCGCAGGGTCGCGAAAACGGCGCCCGTGCCGAGCCGTGCGGTGGCGGGATCCACTCCGGCACGCTGGGCCACCCGGCGCAGGAAGTCCACCGGACCGGCGTCCATCGGCGGGGGCGTGCCGGGCCCACCGATGTCGAGGGCCACCCCGGTGTCGATGCCGTCACCAACGCTGGTCGGGGCCGGCGGTGGGGCGGTCGGGTCGGCGTACGGCTCCGGTGCGAAGTCGCCCAGATAGCCGTCGACCTGGTCCGGAAGGTACCCGGCGGGGTCGGGCGCGGCACCGGTGACCCGTTCCGCCATCGTGGTGAGCACCGCGCGGGCGAGGGCGGCGGCCTGCTCGGTCGGTAGGCCGGAGCGCCGGGACACCGCGTCGATGAACTGCGGAAACCCGTCGCCGCCCGCGCTGTCGGTCACGCCGGGGCGGTTACCCGTACTCGACGGGGGCAAACGACGCCCGGGCCCGGCCAGCGGCCGTCAGCGCGGCAGGTCCTCGGCCAGTCCAGGCCACCTTGTCGATCTCGCGCACGCCATCCCCTTCACGGCCGCCGGGACGGGCACGCTAGCAGGCGTCGGCGTTCACGGCTGCTCGTCGGCGAGCAGGTCGAGCAGCAGCGCGGCGGTCCAGCCGAACGCCGGTGAGCCCAGCCCGGCCCCGGTGTCGGGGTGGAAGTACTCGTGGCAGCCCGCCCCGGCGACCAGGTCGATCATCGAGCGGCGTAGGCCGGCCGCCAGCTCGGGGTGCCCGTGGGTCACCAGGCCGCGCCGTACCAGCCAGCCGATGTTCAACCAGCTCGGTCCGCGCCAGTAGCGCAGCGGTTCGAAGTCGGGTGCGGTGCGGTCGTAGCTGGGCAGTGGGCGGTCCATCCCCCGGGCCACCCCGAAGCGCGCCGACGTCGCCTCGACGACGAGCGCCTCGGCCTGCCGGGTGGGCAGGTCGGGCAGGAGCAGCGGCGCGAGCCCGAGCACGGTACGCGCGCCGACGAGCCGGTCGGTGCGCAGGTCGCGGGGCTGGAACGTGCCGGTGCCCGGGTCGTACAGCCGTCGTACCAACGCCTCGGTGACGCGGTCCGCGCGGACCCGGTGTGGGCCGGGGTCCGCGCCGGTCAGCGTGGCGATCTCGGCCAGCGCGTGCTCGGCGGACCCGAACGCCGCGTTGAACAGCGGGCACTCCACCAGGAACGGATGGCCGTCGGCCAGGTCGCGGTCGGCGTAGCCGTGGTCGCGGTAGGCCGCGACGATCGCCAGGTAGCGGGCGTAGTCCAGGTCCGTGGGGCGGTGCGCGGCGTCGGCGTGCGCGGTGTCGTGCCGACGGTACGCGCGCATGACGGCCGCCTCGGCGTCGACCGCGGCCATTGGCTCGTCCCAGGCGGGGCTGTTGTCCAGACCGGACTCCCACGGGTGTACGACGCACACCAGCCCGTCGCCGGCCACGTCCCGCCGCGTCGCCAGGTAACTCTGCTGGGCGACCAGCGCCGGGTAGAGCCCGCGCAGCGCCGCCAGGCCGGCCCGGTCGGGCGCGCGCCGGTAGGCCAGCAGCGCGGCGAGCGCGTGCACCGGCGGCTGGACGAGGCCGGAGGTGTCCACGCCCGGCGCGCCCTCGGCGTCGGCCGAGCGCCACAGCTCCGGGCCGGGGAAGTACGCGCCGACGCGCAGCGCCGGGTTGAACACGATGTGCGGCACCCGTCCGTCGGCCCACTGCGCCCGGAACAGGCTGGTCAGCTCCCGCCAGGCCCGCTCGGGACGGACGTGCGCCAGCCCGATCGCGATGAACGCCGAATCCCAACTCCACTGGTGCGGGTAGAGCGTGCGCGACGGCACCGTGTGGTCGTGCTCCCAGTTGGCGTCGAGTGTGGCGACGGCGAGCCGGCGCAGCCCGGCCAGGTCGGTCGGACCACCGGTGCGGGTGGGGACAGCGCCGGCGGTCATGCGGCGGCCCGGCGGGGCAGCGCGTGCCGCAGCACCGTCGCGGCCTCCTGGAGGGCGCGGACCGGGTCGCCGCGCAGTCGGCATTCCAGGGACAGCCAGCCGCGGTAGTCCAGCTCCAGCAGGGTCCGCACGAGCGCCGGCCAGTCCAGGTGCCCGGCGCCGGGCTGGTAGCGGTTGGAGTCGCTGACCTGCACGTGCCCGAGGTACGGCGCGGCGGCGCGCAGCGCGCGGTGCACGTCGTCCTCCTCGATGTTCATGTGGAACGTGTCGGCGACCACCCGGACCGAGGGCAGCCCGAGTGCGGCGCAGAGGGCGACCGCCTCGTCGAGCCGGTTGACCATGTGGTCCTCGTACCGGTTGAGGGGTTCGAGGAACAGGGCGACCCCCTCGGCCCGGGCGTGCTCGCCCAGGGTGCCGAGGGCGTCGAGGAGCACCTGTCGGTCGCCGGCCGGCGGGCGCGGCGGCTCGAACGGCGGCAGCCGCCGGGAGAACATGCCCCACGCGGCCGGGGTCATGACCCCGACGCCGCCCAGCTCGGCGATGACCGAGAGCTGGGAGCACAGGTTGCGGACCGCGTCGGCGGACCGATCGGGGTCGAAGTCGCCGATGAAGTGGTCCATCTCGACGCAGACGGTGGGCATCACCACCCCGGCGGCGCGGGCCCGGCGCAGCTCGGGCAGGCGGCGGGCGAAGGAGAGGTCGCCGCGACCGCGCAGTTCGATGCCCTGGTAGCCGAGCGCGGTGGCGAGGGCGTACTTCTGGATCAGGTTGGTGCCCGGCAGGAGTTGTTCCTGGCAGGCGAGCGCGATGGTGGTCATCTAGAACCTCAACACCACTTGGAGGACGTCACCGGCGCCGCGGTCGAGCAGCGCGAGGGCGTCGGCGACCGCGCTGGCGTCGACGATGTGGCTGACCAGCGGCAGCGGGTCGACGCTGCGGTCGGCCACCAGCTCCATGAAGGTCTGCGCCACCCGGTCACCGGTCCACCGGCCGGCCATGCCCGGCGCGGGGGTGGGCCCGGAGACCTGGGCGGCCACCAACTGGATGCGGTTGTGGTGGAACTCCTCGCCGAGGCCGAGTCCGTCGGCGTGGCCCTGGTAGAAGCCGGCGGCCACGACCCGGCCGGCGTGTGCGGTGGAGCGGATCGCCTCGTGCAGCGCCGGGTACGCCCCGGACAGCTCCAGACAGACGTCCGCGCCCCGGCCACCGGTGGCCTCGCGCAGCACGCTGGCGGCGGACTGCGCCCCGGCGTCCACCGTGGACCGTGCGCCGTAGCGGGTGGCGTGGGCCAGCCGGCCGGGCACCCGGTCGACGGCCACCACCCGGGCGCCGGAGAGAGCCGCGAGACGGGTGGCGAGCAGCCCGATGACGCCCTGCCCGAAGACACCGACCCAGTCCCCCAGGTGCAGGTCACCGGCGAGCACGGCGGTCAGCGCGATGGCGCCGGGCCGGGCGAAGACCGCGACGAGCGGGTCCAGCCCGACGGGCACGGGACGGACCGCGTCGGCGGGCAGCACGGCCTCGGCGCGGTGCCCCCAGATGCCCCACACGAGCTGGCCCCGATGCCGGTCGGCGACCTCGGTGGCCACCTCGACGACCTCGCCGACCTCCTCGTAGCCGAAGCCGATCAACGGGTACGGCACGGGAGCCTGGCGGGGGACGAACATCCGGGCGGTGTCGTCCCAGTCCTTGCTGAGCCGGGGATTGCTGCCCCGGTAGAGGGTCAGCTCGGTGCCGGCGGAGATGCCCGAGTAGCAGGTGCGGACCCGGACCTGGCCGGGGCCGAGCGGATCTGGTGGGCAGGGCTCGAGACTGATCTGTCGAGGCCCGGCGAGGGAGACCACCCAGTTGCCCATGTGTCACATCCCGGTAGCACTGGGCTCCAGGATAGCCAAAAAATGGCCATATGTCTTGCTATTGATCAATCGAAGGTGTTGAATCCGTCTTGTACCCTTCGAGAGGAGTGCCACCGATGTCAGCACCTCCGAGGCGGATACTCGCCACCACCCTGATCCTGGCACTGGCCACGCCGACCCTGCTGGCCTGCGGAGACGACGGATCCGACAGCAACAGCAAGAAGATCACCGTGTGGAGCCTGGAGGACGTCGCCGACCGCGTCACCGCCACCAAGGCGATCATCGCGGACTTCACCGCCAAGACCGGGATCCAGGTCGACCTCGTCACCGTCAACGAGGACCAGTTCCCCTCGTTGATCGCCGCAAACGCCGCCGCCGGCGAGCTGCCCGACGTGGTCGGCTCGGTGTCCCTGGCCGGCGTCCGTACGCTCGCGGGCAACGAGCTGCTGCACGCCTCGGCGAACGCGGAGGTCGTCGACAAGCTGGGCCGGCAGACGTTCTCGCCCCGGGCGCTGGAGCTGACCTCGGACGACGGCAAGCAACTCTCCGTGCCCAGCGACGGGTGGGGCCAACTGCTCGTCTACCGCAAGGACCTGTTCGACGCCGCCGGCCTGCCCGCACCCGACACGTACGAACGGATCGCCACCGCGGCGGCGAAGCTCAACACCGGCGGCGTCGCCGGCATCACCGCCGCGACCTCGGCGAGCGACGTCTTCACCCAGCAGACCTTCGAGCACCTGGCACTGGCCAACGGATGCCAGCTCACCGACGACTCCGGCGCCGTCACCCTCGACTCACCACAGTGCGTCGAGGCGTTCCGCTTCTACGGCGACCTGATCCGCGCCAGCTCGGTGAAGGGCGCGCAGGACGTGGACACCACCCGGGCCACCTACTTCGCGGGCAAGGCAGCCATGGTGATCTGGTCGCCGTTCATCCTCGACGAGCTGGCCGGGCTGCGCAACGACACCAAGCCGACCTGCCCGCAGTGCCAGGCCGACCCGACGTTCCTGGCCAAGAACAGCGGGTTCGTCACCGCGATCAAGGGTCCGAGCGGCACCGAACCCGCACAGTACGGCGAGATCAGCTCGTGGGCCGTGCTGGACGGCGCGGCGGCCGACCCGGCGAAGTCGTTCGTGGAGTACATGCTCGGCGACGGCTACCCGCGTTGGTTCGGCATGTCCCCGGAGGGCCGGTTCCCGGTGCGCAAGGGCACCCCGGCCGAACCGGAGGCGTTCCTGACCGCCTGGAACACCAGCCCGGCCGGCGTGGACGCCAAGAAGCCCCTCGCCGACGTGTACGGCGACGACGTGCTGGCCACGCTGCGCCGCAGTCCAGACACGTTCGGGCGCTGGGGGCTCAGCCAGGGGCAGGGCAAGCTGGTCGGCGCGATGCTCGGTGAACTGCCGGTGCCCAAGGTGCTGGGCGACCTCATCGCCGGCAAGTCCGACGCGGCGGGCGCGGCCGGCCGGGCCAAGAAGGACGTCGAGGCGATCAAGGCGGGCGTCAATTGACCACCACCGCCCCCGGCACCGCCCGCTCCCCCGCCGGGGAGCGGCCGGAGCGGACCCGCCGCCGACCGCTGACGCTGCGCCGCCGTGAGTCCCGTGCCGGGCTGGCGCTGGTCGCGCCGACCCTGCTCGTCACCATCGCCGTCATCGGCATCCCGATCATTTGGACCGTGGTGCTCGCCTTCCAGCGGGTCCGGCTCGCCACCCTGCGCAAGACCGGCCTGTTCGGCGAGCTGACCATGAACAACATCGATCGGGTGCTGCACACCCCCGGCTTCGCCGACAGCCTGTGGGTCACCCTGCTCTACAGCGTCGGCGGCACCGTCGGGTCGATCCTGCTCGGTCTGGTCGCCGCGTTGGTGGTGCGCCGGCCGTTCCGGGGCCGCACCCTGGTACGGGCCTCCATGCTGCTGCCGTACGTCGCGCCGGTGGTCGCGGTCACCTTCGTCTGGCAGGTGATGCTCGACCCGCAGCTCGGCATCGTCAACCACTGGGGTCAGCGCCTGCTGGGTTGGGACGCACCCGTGCCGTTCCTCACCCAGGAGTCGACGGCGCTGGCCACGGTCATCGTGTTCGAGGCGTGGCGGTACTTCCCGTTCGCGTTCCTGTTCCTGCTGGCCCGGCTCCAGGCGGTGCCCGGCGAACTGGAGGAGGCCGCCCGCGTCGACGGGGCCACCCCCACCCAGCGGTTCCGGCACATCCTGCTGCCGCAACTCCTGCCGGTGATCGCCCTGCTGGGCGTACTGCGCTTCATCATGACGTTCAACAAGTTCGACGACGTCTACCTGCTCACCGGCGGGGCCGCCGGCACCGAGGTGGTGAGCGTCCGGGTGTACGAGTTCCTCACCGCCCGTACCGACATCGGCGCGGCCGCCGCGCAGGCGGTCGTGCTGGCCGTGGTGCTCATCGTGTTCGTGTTGATCTACCTGCGCTTCTTCGGACGGAGGGTCGGCTGATGGACCGCGACATGGTCGAGACAGTGAGCCTGCGTTGGCTGCGCCGCCTGGTGATCGCCGCGTTCCTGGTGGTCACCGTCTTCCCCTTCTACTACATGCTGGTGCTCTCGGTACGCCCCATCGAGCGGCTGCTGCTCGACCCGGGCTCGCTGGTCGTGGGCTTCGGCGAGCTGACCGTCGCCACGTACGCCGAGGTACTCAAGGCCACCGACGACGGCGGCCAGGGATTCCTCACCTTCATCCGCAACAGTGGTCTGGTCGCCGTCGCGGCGACCGTGCTCACGCTGCTCGTCGCGATCCCCGGCGCGTACGCGGTCGCCCGGCTGCGGTTCTTCGGCCGGCGGCAGGTCGACTTCCTGTTCCTGGCGGTCTACCTGTTCCCGTCGATCGTCATCGCGATCCCGCTGTTCGTGGTGTTCAGCCTCGCCGGGCTGCGCGGCTCACTCTTCGGCCTGGTGCTGGTCTACATCTCGCAGACCCTGCCGGTGTCGGTCTACATGCTGAAGAACTACTTCGAGACCATCCCCGTCAGTCTGGAGGAGTCGGCCGCCATCGACGGCGCCGGCCGGCTCGGCATCATCCGCCGGGTCAGCCTGCCGCTGGCCGCGCCATCGATCATGGCAGTCGCGCTCTACGACTTCATGATTGCCTGGAACGAGTTCCTGTTCGCCCTGCTGTTCCTCGTCGACAAGCCCGACCGGTGGACGGTGTCGCTCGGGTTGTCGCTGCTCTCCGACGGCGTGGAGGTGCCCAAGACGGTGCTGATGGCCGGGTCGGTCGTCCTCACCCTGCCCATCGTGATCCTCTTCTTCGCCAGCGAACGGCTGCTGACCGAGGGCCTGACCAGCGGCGCGGAGAAGGGATGACGCACCCGCCCGGCCGGGCCCGTCCTGCCCGGTTACCGTGGGCCGTATGGCCAACCCGACCCGCTGGGCGACCGACACCGGTCCGGAGCACTCGCAGTGGTACATCGACCGGTTCCGCAAGCTCGCCGCCGAGGGAGCGGACCTGGCCGGCGAGGCCCGGCTCGTCGACACGCTCGTCGTACCCGGCTCGCGGATCCTCGACGCCGGCAGCGGCACCGGGCGGGTCGGTGCGGCCCTGGCCCAGCGCGGGCACACGGTGGTCGGGGTCGACGCCGACCCCGCGCTGGTGGAGGCCGCCCGCGCCGACTACCCCGGCCCGCGCTGGCTGGTCGCCGACCTGGCCGAGCTGGACCTGGCGGCGCTCGGCGAGACGGAGCCGTTCGACGCGGCGGTCCTCGCCGGCAACGTCCTCGCCTTCGTCGCGGTCGGCACCGAGCCGGCGGTGCTGCGACGGCTCGCCGGGCACCTGCGCCCCGACGGCGTGCTGGCGGTGGGCTTCGGCACCGAACGCGGCTACCCGCTGACCGCGTTCGACGCCGACGCGGTCGCCGCCGGGCTGCGCCTGGAGCACCGCTTCGCCACCTGGGACCTGCGCCCATGGCGCGACGACGCGCCCTTCGCCGTCAGCATCCTGCGCCGCCCGGCAACCTGACGCCCGGAGCGGGCTCAGGACAGGACGGCGACGACCCGAGCGGCGTCAGGACGGTGCCGCGAACGGTCGGAGCGGCGTCAGGACGGCGCTGCGACGGCCCGGGCCGCGGCCGGGTCGAGGGTCGCGCCGGCCGGCACGAGGCTGACCAGGCCGGCGGGCAGCCGCACCGGTCGCACGTCGCGATAACCGAGCATGGCCAGCACCTCCCGGTCGGCCAGCACGTACCGCCGGCCCAGGTCGGTGACCACGGACACCGCTCCCCCGGACGCGCCGGGCGCCGCGGCAGCCTCGACCACCGCGCCACCACCCGGCTGCACCACCACGTGGTCGGCCAGCGCCGCGCCGCCGGTCGGCGCGGTCCGCGGAACGGCCGCCAGGTCCGGCAGGTGTACGCCCCAGCGCACCTCGCCCGCGCCGTCGTCGCCGACGCGGGTGCAGATCGCCGCGTCGTCGGTGGCGGCGAGCCGGGGCGGTACGGGCGGCGGAGCGGTCGGGCCGCTCGGGGCGAGATCGGGCATCGTGGGCAGCGCGGCGAACCGACCCAACGTCATCGGCTCCGACTCCCCCTGCCCGGTGCGGGCCAGCAGCAGCCCGGCCTGCAACTCGGTGATCCCGGCCAGCCCGTCGTCGAGCGCCACCGCGTACTGGCGGCCGCCGCCCGAGTTACGCACCAGGTAGACCTGACCGATGGTGGCGCCGGGCACCCGAGTGGCGGGCCGGCCCTCGCCGGGCAGCGCCGGCGGAGCCAGGTCGACGCCGGCGGGGAGCGCGTTGAGCAGGGCGGGCGCGACGGGCACCGCCCGCGTCCGGGTGGTCGCCAACGCGGCCAGCACCCGGTTGGGATCGCGGATCAGGTAGCGGCGCTGGTGCCATACGAGGTGGAGCCCGCCGTCCGGGTGGCGCAGCAGCAACGCGTCGTCGCCGAGCGACCGGCCGCCGTCGGGGTCGACGCCGATGAGCAGCGCCGAACGGCTGTCCGCGCCGGCCGTCGTCGAACAGACCGTCCAGGCCGCCGCCGCGAGCCGGTCCGGCGCGGGCAGCGAATCCGGTGCATCGGCGATGCCCAACGGCAGACCGCGCGGCACGCCGTCGATCGAGCGCCGGGAGACCAGCACCGTCTTCGACCGGGCCGCCCCGACGATCAGCAGCGCCGAGGCGTAGTTGAGCACCGGGTGCAGCTTCTGCTCGCGGTAGACGAACCGGGCGCCGGACTCCTTCTCCACGATCACCGCGCCCGGGTCGCGCCACCCGGTGCCGCCACCGGCGAACAGGCCGTAGAGCGCCGAACCCCCGAGCCCGATCACCGCCACGAGGACGCTGGCCAGGCCCGCGCCCGCCAGCCGCCGAAACGGCGACTGGGCCGGGTCGGTCTCCCGCATCACCAGCGCGGCGACCGCCCGCTGGACGCTGAACTGATAGGAGTGCAGCTGATCCTGCCGCGACGGCATGAAGTTCCTTCCGCTGGTTCGGCCGGGCACAGGATATGCGCTGCGTCGATGTCCCGTGGACCCTGCGTGTCGGCGCGGACCCCGGTCGGTACCATCCGGGGACGAATCCGGCGGCGAGAGGGCATCCGTGGGCGCGCGCTTCGAGGAACTGGCCTGGCGGGAGACCCCGATCGGCGCGATCAGCCTGCGGCGGCGCCGCGACCCGGCGCTCCAGGTCGAGGTGTACGAGGTCAAGCTCGACGACGAGTACCTGATGTCCAGCCTCTTCCCCGTCGCCGAGATCGAGCTGGCCCGGCTGGGCCTCGCCGAGTTGACCGGTGACACCCTCGACGTGGTGGTCGGCGGCCTCGGGCTGGGCTACACCGCGTGCACCGCCCTCGCCGACCCGCGAGTGCGGGCGCTGCTCGTGGTGGAGGCCATCGAGGACGTCATCGACTGGCACCGGCGGGGCCTGCTGCCGTTCGCGGCCGGGCTGGCCGAGGACCCGCGGACCCGGTTCGCGCGGGCCGACTTCTTCGCCGCCGTGGCGGGTGACGAGGGGTTCGACGCACAGACGCCCGGGCGACGCTTCGACGCGGTCCTGCTCGACGTCGACCACTCGCCGCGCAACGTGCTGCACCCGAGCCACGCGCCCTTCTACACGCCGGACGGCCTCCGTCGGCTCGCCGCGCTGCTTCGGCCGGAGGGCGTCTTCGCGCTCTGGTCGGACGACCCACCGGACGACGGGTTCAGCGCGGCGCTCGCGGAGGTGTTCGCGACCGCGCGGGCACACGTCGTGCCGTTCGCCAACCCGCTGACCGGAGGCCAGTCCGCCAACACCGTCTACGTCGCCCGCCGCTGAGCACCCCGCCAGGTCGCGCCGGGTGGCGTTTGAGGGTGGTGAAATCGGGAAGGTGCGGCCCCGGGGTCGCCGCATCTCGCGCCGCGGCCGCGGTCACGGGAGGTTCTCCATGCGTGCCCTGCTCTGGGTCGTCGGCGTGGTCGCCGGCGTGCTGATTCTGCTCGGGCTGCTCCTCGAGGCGGTCCGCTGGCTGATCATCATCGGTCTGATCGCGCTGGTGATCGTGGTCATCCTGGGCGTGGTCAAGGGACGGCAGGCGATGAACCACCAGACCCGTCGACGGTGACGCCCCGCCCGGTCCGAACCAGTCCGCGCGCATGTCGAGCGCGGTGCGGTCGAGGCCGTCCAACAGCAGGTGCGCCCGCTCGCGGTCGGCGTCGGCCGGCGCGGTCTTCTCCTCGTCGAGCAGCCGGTCGCAGGGCGTGCCCGCCGGGCAGCAGGCGCACGTGCAGGACATCGTCGGTGAGATCGAACGACGCGATCTCCGCGACGTGGTGCTGGTCGGCCACAGCTACTCCGGCATCCCGGTGGGTTAGACCCCGGCCGGGAGGTGCTCACGAACATCATCTCTGTCAGGCGGCGTTCGAGTCGGTGCTCGCCGACAACGGCGGTGCGGCTCCACCCCGCACCCGGGCGGCACGCTGACCGAGCCGGCCGTGCTGACCGAGCCGGCCGTGCTGACGCGTCCGCTGGGCGAGTTGCCGACGACGTACGTCAAGTGCCTGCTCGACGGGCCCGAGCCCAACGACACCCTGTCCGCGCTGCTGACCAGCGAGCGCTGGCGGCTGACCACGACGGCGACGGGCCACTGGCCGATGTTCTCCCAGCCGGACGAGCTGGCTCGGTTGCTGGCGGCGGAAGCGAGCTGACCGGCGCCCCGTGCCGACACGGGCCGTGAAAGGTCGGCTCGGGGGCTGTCGGTGCGATGAGCGTGATGCCTGTGGGTCATCTTGATGACTCACAGGCATCAGGCTTCAGGGGCTAGGTGCCCTCCGGTCAGGAGCGGGACCAGCGGTGGGGGCGACAGCCACACCAGGCCGGTCAGGGTGTGACGATGTCGAGGGTCCTGATGTGGCGCACCGGTGACGCGAGCAGCCCCAACTCGACGGCCGCCAGCATGGCGATCTTCGCCCAGGTCGGGCCGTCGATCAGCGCCGTGAGCGCCAGTGGGGCGGGGAACACCACCGCGCCGATCATCGCCGTAGGGCCGACGCCGGTGGCGTGCGAGACGCGGGATGCCAGGGCCGCGCCGGCGAGTCCGCCGAGCGCGCCGATGCCGAATGCGACGCCGATCGCGCCGGCCGACAGGCCGAGCAGGTTGGGCAGCCAGATCAGCGCGGTGAGGACGCTGACCTGCACGGGCGTCGCGGCGAGCAGGGCGACGGCGATCAGGGGCAGGGCCAGCTCGCTGATCCGGTCGCCGAACGCCGAGATCATCTGGCCGATCCAGAACGTGCGGAACCGCCGGTCGCGGTTCAGCGCCGGTGCGGGCGGTGCGTCGATGGCCGTCATGACGTCGACGAAAAGTCGCTGCTTTCGGGCAGCAGGTAGCGCAGCATCCGGACGGGCTGGGCGCCGTCCGGCGTCGTCTCGTCGTCCTTGCGCCGCACGTACGGGGCGAGCAGCTCCTCGATCGCCTCTTCCAGGTGCCGCAGCTCGTCCGGTGTGGCGACGAAGCGGGTGTCGGCCACCCCGGCCAGTCCGCGCCACTCGGCGTCCAGCCGGGGTTCGTCGTGCAGCAGCCACCGCTGGGGCGCGTCGGCATAGCGGGCGAACATCTCGCCGCGCAGCTGCCGGGCTGCGGCCTGCCCCTCGGCGTCGTCGGGCAGCGTGAAGCGGAACCCCCGGGCGGCCGCCTGCCACCAGCGCTCCCGCATGCTGGTAGCGCCGTCGGCGTCGGTGACGAGGCCGAACGTCGCGAGGTGACGCAGGTGCCAGCTGACCACCGACGGCGTGGCGCCGACGTGCGGCGGCCGACGTGCGGCGACAGACCGGTGGCCGTGGCCGTGGCAGTGGCAGTGGCAGTGGCAGTGGCAGTGGCAGTGGCAGTGGCCGTGGCCGTGGCAGTGGCCGTGGCAGTGGCAGTGGCCGTTTCGAAAGTAGTTTCTCAGATTCAGCGAGGCAACCCCCGGACACGTCGCCTCGCCCTGGGCACCCCCCGTCCGGCCGCCCAGGGCGAGGCGATGATCAGGTGACGTTCGGCAGGTCCGTCGGCGGGATCACGCCGTTGGCGATCGGCAGACCCGTCCCGTACGCCGAGACACCGCCAAGGGTCGACCTGGTCAGCGCGGTGCACCCGGTGAGTGCCACGGTGTCGCTGGTCCGCTGCACGCCGAGCACGAACATCGCTCCCGTGTTGTACGAGAAGTCCTCGAACGGCGCGGTCACCAGCAGCTCCGGCTTCCCGTCGTTGGTCACATCGAGAATGCGTACCGCGCTGCCGAACGCCTCGCTGGACTGCGGGTTGGCGTTGATCATCGAGTGGCCCTCCTGGAACGTGGAGTCCAGCCCCGACTGGAGCCCGGACGCGCCGCCGAGGAAGACGTGGACCATGCCCTGCCCGCTGCCCGCGCCGGCGTCCTCCCCGGGGACGCCGACGGCGAGATCGTCCGCGCCGTCGTTGTCGAGGTCGCCGACCGCGAGCGCGGCGCCGAACTGGTCGCCGGCCTCGGCGCCATCGCCCACGCCGGGTGAACTCTGCGAGATGACCAGCGTGCGCGCGCTGCTGATCAGGTCGGTGCCGCCCCGCAGCACGAGAAGGGCACCGGACTTGCTGGGACCGCCCTTGTACTGGTCGGCGTAGACCACGACGTCGGCGTTGCTGCCGCCGTGAAAACGACCGATCGCGACGCTGCTGTAGCTCCCGCCGGTCTTCGTCTTGTCCACACACACCGACGTGCTGCCGGTCACCGTCACACCGCTCGCGGAACCCTTCAGGGCATACACACAGCCCTGCGCACCTGTCGTACCGCTGACGTCCTCGCCCTCGACGTTGATCACCAGGTCGTCGCGGCCGTCGCCGGTGAGGTCGCCGGCGGCGACCGACGAACCGAAGTGGTCGTTCTTCTCCGCGGTTCCTCGTCGCCGGGGGCGCACTGCTACTCTCCGCCGTCATCTCGATCCTGTTGCTCGTCGATCCCTGGCACGAGGACGACCTCGCGGTGGTGAGCGACGTCGGCAAGTACGCGTGCACGTACACCCAGCAGGGCGACCTGCTGTACGCCGGGAGCAGCACGACGACGTCACACCTGGTGCTGCGCAACAGCACCGGTCCGGACGCCGCCGAGGTGCAGTGTCTGCTGCGACGCCACAACCTGTCCCCCGGCGAGGTGGACGGGTATTTCGGCGAGCACACCGAGGCCGAGGTCAAGCGGTTGCAGCTCCAGGATCATCTGCCCGCCGACGGGATCGTCAGTCAGCAGACGTGGCAGTTGTTGCGACATGTGCGATGAGCGAGGGGCCGGCGATGGCGTACCCACCGAACGCGACCCGCTGGCGCGCGCTCCCGCGCGGGCTGCCCGCGCCGTGCACGCTCCTGGTCACCGAACTGCGGGAGCTGAAAGACCGCGGCCGCCTGAGTCTGGACCAGTTGGCGGCGACGACCGCGATCAGCAGGTCGTCGTGGGAACGCTATCTCAACGGCAAGCAGTTCCCGCCCCGTCAGGCGGTCCGGGCGCTGTGCGAGGCGGCAGGTGAGCCCGACGACCGGGTTTTGAGGTGCTGGGACGTGGCCGACGCGGCTTGGAGCGGTCGCGCGCAAACCGCTACCGGTGCGACGACCGCATCCGACGTCGCGCTCGCCGGCGCACCGCCTCGGCGGCGGCCCGGGCTCACGCGCAGAGCGCTGCTGGCCGCCTCCGACCTGGTCGCCACCCGTCCGGTGGCCAGCGCGGTCGGGGTCGCCCTGGCGTGCGCGGCGATGGTCACGCCGGCCGCTGTGGTCCACGCCTCCCCCGCCACCGCCGTCGCGGACACCCGCCCACCCATCTGTGAGCTGCGGGACTGCGAGGGCCGCAACCCTCGCACCACGGCCTGCGAGGACCCTGTCACGGTGGCGTCCCACACCGCGGCGGACGGCACCCGGCTGGAGATCCGCTTCAGTCCGAGCTGCCGGGCCGGGTGGATCCGCACCTGGCCCACGCACGCCGGCTTCCGCCTCGAGGTCAGCGGACCGGACGCCCGACCCCAGACCGCTGTCGCCGCGACCCCGGCGACGGACCAGCAGGTGACCACCACGGCGATGATCGCGGCGCCCGACCCGTCGAGCCTGCGCGCCTGCTACTACCCCTCCGGCGATCAACCTGGACGGGAGTGCTTCGGCGTCACCGACTGACGGTTCCGCCGCTCAGCTCACGCCCAGCCGGGCCAACGGCTCGACCAGCTCCCGCTCCTCGTAGCTCAGGTGCGACAGCAGGGCGTCGGTCAGCAGGTTCACGGCGGCGCGCAGCTCGGCGCGAGCGGCACCGTCCTCGGCGCCACCGGCGGCAGCGGTCATCGGCGAGCTGGAGCGGGAGTTGCGGATCGACCGGGAGGACGCGCACGGCCGACCGCGCCGCACCCAGGACCGCTCCGAACGGTGACCGCACACTCTCCTTCAGTGACACAGTGATCGGTTAGTCTCGATCCTGTTCCCCCGGTGACGCGACGAGACCACCGTTGAGATCGCCGCCCGCCCGTCGGCGCGTACCTGCGTCGCCTGCGCCAGCCGACGGTGACGGTGGCGGCGCCCGCGGAGCCGGTGGCTGGCGGACGTCGCGGGGTCGGTAGCGGGCGCGCGTCGACGGCTGCCGCTCAGGCGACGCTGGGGCTGCGGCGTTCCAGCAGGACGACGTCGCGCCAGCGGTCGTGGTGGCGGCCGATCCGCTCGCGTACGCCGATGACGCGGAACCCGGCCCGCCGGTGCAGGGCCAGGCTGGCGGTGTTCTCGGGGAAGATGCCGGATTGGATCGTCCAGATGCCGGCGGTCTCGGTCGAGGTGATCAGCGCGTCGAGCAACAGCCGGCCGATGCCGCGCCCCTGGGCCACCGGGTCGACGTAGATCGAATGCTCGACGACGCCCGCGTAGACCGGGCGGCTCGACGTCGGTGCGACGGCGACCCAGCCGAGGGCGAGGCCGTCGGCGACGGCCACGAACCGGTGCGCGGCCAGACGAGTGGCGTCGAATGCGGCCCAGGTCGGTGCGGTGACCTCGAAGCTGGCGTTCCCGCCGTCGAGGCCGAGCTGGTAGATCGCCAGGATGCGGTCCGCGTCGCCGGGACTCATCGGTCGCAGGGTCGCCTCGGCCATGGTCGGGCTCCGATCTGGTCTGTCGAACCCCGGGACGGTGTCGCGGATCTGTCGAACCAGACAGTTGTACCGTGCGGAGACATCGGCTTCCGGCCGCGTCGGCCGGTGTCCCGCAGGCCCCGCGCCCCACGCACCAAAAGGTGTGATGTATCGAATCGGCGGCGACCGTGCGCCACACCCGTGAGATTGGCCGCTACCGTGAACGTCGAACCTTCGCCGGCGTTCGCAGGTTCCTTTACTGCCAGCAGCCCAGAGCGGCAAGAGACGTCGTGAGCGACCACCACGGCTCGACTCTGACAAACCGAGGAAACGTTAGATGTCTATGCGTGGGGACCGGCTGACGTCGTTGACGCGCCCAAAGCGCCCTCCGTATACTCCAAATGATCATCTGACCTTTTGCCGAGCCGGGCGAGGAGCGCATGCCGCAGATCACTGGCGTCACCGTCGAGGACGTCCGCTTTCCCACCTCGCTGACCGCTGACGGGTCCGACGCCATGAACAAGGACGGCGACTACTCAGCGGCCTACGTCATCCTGCACACCGACGGTGTGGACAGCGCCGGTGTGCCGCTGGCGGGTCACGGCCTCACCTTCACCATCGGTCGGGGCAACGACATCGTCGTGGCGGCGGCGGCCCACCAGGCCCACCGCCTGGTGGGCCTGGACGTCACGACGATGGCCGCCGACATGGGCGCGGTCTACCGCCTGCTCACCTCCGACACCCAGCTACGTTGGCTCGGCCCCGAGAAGGGCGTCGTCCACCTGTCCCTGGCGGCCGTGCTGAACGCGGCCTGGGATCTGGTCGCGCGCCTGGCCGACAAGCCGCTGTGGCGGCTGCTCACCGACATGTCCCCCGAACAACTCGTCGACATCGCGGACCTGCGCTACCTGTCCGACGCGTTGACCCGGGACGAGGCGCTGGCGATCCTGCAGGCCCAGCAGAGCACCAAGGCCGACCGCCTGGCCGAGTTGGCGCGCACCGGTTACCCGGCCTACACCACCTCCGCGGGCTGGCTCGGGTACGGCGACGACAAGCTGCGTCGACTGTGCCAGGAGGCCGTCGACTCCGGCTACGGTTACGTCAAGCTCAAGGTGGGCGCCGACCTCGACGACGACATCCGCCGGTGCACGATCGCCCGGGAGATCCTCGGCCCGGACCGCAACCTGATGCTCGACGCCAACCAGGTGTGGGACGTCGACCAGGCCATCGAGTGGGTCAACGCGCTGGCCCGCTTCACGCCACTGTGGATCGAGGAGCCGACCAGCCCGGACGACATCCTCGGCCACGCGGCCGTGCGCCGCGCCGTCGCTCCCGTCGGCGTCGCCACCGGCGAGCACTGCCACAACCGGGTGATGTTCAAGCAGTTGTTCCAGGCCGAGGCCATCGACTTCTGCCAGTTGGACACCGGCCGGCTGGCCAGCGTCAACGAGATCGTCGCCGTGCTGCTGCTCGCCGCGAAGTTCGGCGTTCCGGTGTGCCCGCACGCCGGCGGCGTCGGGCTCTGCGAGATGGTCCAGCACGTGTCGGTGCTCGACTACGTCGCGGTCTCGGGGGATCTCACCGGTCGCGTCACCGAGTTCGTCGATCACCTGCACGAGCACTTCACCGATCCGTGTGTCATCCGGGACACCGGTTGGGGCAGCGGGTACATCCTGCCCGACGCGCCCGGCTACTCCACCCGCATGCACCCCGAGTCGATCGAACGGTACCGGTTCCCGGACGGCCGTTACTGGGCCTCGACCGAGACGGCTACCGTGTCATCTCCGGAGCCGTACGTGATCGCGGGTGGAGCGGCCACCCCCGCCGGCCGCTAGGAGGTGTCATGTCCCGCACCGACGAAGTGGTGAACGGCATCAAACGGATGATCCTGGAAGGGACGTTCAAACCCGGGGATCGGCTGCCCATCGAGAAGGACCTCGCCGAGTCCCTCGGCGTCTCGCGGGGTTCGCTGCGCGAGGGGATGTCGGCGCTGTCGATCCTCGGCATCGTCAACATCCGCCAGGGTGACGGCACCTACGTCACGAACCTCGACGCGCCGCAACTGCTGGCCCCGATGGGCTTCGTGGTCGACTTCCAGGGGCAGGGCGACGGACGGCACATCCACACCGTCCGCCGGCTGCTCGAGTGCGAGGCCGCCCGGTTGGCGGCGACCAGGATCACCGACGAGGCCCTCGCCCAGGCCGGGGAGCTGCTCGACGAGGCTGCCCGGATCGCCGGCCGGTCGCCGCAGCACCACGAGCGGATCATGGAAATCGACATCGCGTTCCATCGGATCATCGCCGCACACGCCGACAACCCGGTGCTCATCGGCCTGATCGAGGCGTTCGCCGGGCGCACCCTGCGAGGACGGCTCTGGCGGAGCCTGCACGAGGAGGGCGCGGACCGGCGTACGCACGACGAGCACGTGGCGATCCTGAAGGCCCTCCGGGCGCGCGACCCGGAGCGGGCCCGCACCCGGATGGCCAACCACCTGATCGGTGTGGAGGAGTCGCTACAGGGGTTGCCCGACGAGGGGTGAGACCGATGGGCGGGCGGGTGATCGCCCGCCCGCGCCGCGCGTCGGTGGGACCGTTGCCGGTCCACCGCGGGCGGTCACGGGCGGGCGAGCACCGTCACCGCTCGTCCCGCTCCGCGCCCTTGCTTCCGGTCATCGCCGCGACCAGATCGTCGGTGGTGACCTCGTCGGCGCGCAGCCGGGCGGCCCGCCGGCCGAGACGCAGCACCTCCACCCGGTCGGCGATCTCGAGCACCTGCGGCATGTTGTGGCTCACCAGCACCACCGACATGCCCGCCTCCCGAGCCCGCCGGACGACGTCGAGCACCCGCTCGGTCTGCACGACGCCCAGCGCCGCGGTGGGCTCGTCGAGGATGACCACGTTCGTCGCCCAGATGATCGCCCGCGCCACCGCAACGCACTGCCGCTGCCCACCGGACAGCATCGCGATCGGCGTGGTGACCCGCGGAATCCGTACGCCCAGCTCGTCGAGGGCCGCGGCGGCACCCTGCCGCATGGCTCGTTTGTCGAGCAGACCCAGCCGACCGAGCGGCCCGGAGCGCAGGATTTCCCGCCCGAGGTAGAGGTTGGCGGCGACGCTGAGGTCGTCGGCGACCGCGAGATCCTGGTAGACGGTCTCCACCCCCGCGCGCCGGGCGTCCACCGGAGTCGCGAAGTGGACCAGACGCCCACCGACCCGGATCTCGCCCTCGTCGGGCGCGTGCACACCGGAGAGCGTCTTGACCAGCGTGCTCTTGCCGGCGCCGTTGTCGCCGATGAGGGCGACGACCTCCCCCCGGTGGACCGTGAAGTCAGCGCCACGCAGCGCTTCGACGTGGCCGAACCGCTTGACGATCCCACGGGCTTCGAGCACCGGCGGCTCCTCGGGAGACCGCCGCTGGTCGCTGTCGGTCGTCGGCGCGGAGGTCGTCGCCATCACTGCACCGGAGGGTTGGCGCAACTGGGCTCGAGCACCGCCTTGATCTCCGGCGAGTCGATGTTCTTCTTGGTGACGAACGTGACCCCGGTGTCCGCCGACGCCAGCGGCGCCTTGTCGCGGAGGTGCTTGACCATCTTGTCTACGCCGAAGTAGCCCATCTTGAAGGGGTTCTGCACGACCAGCGCGGAGATCTGGCCGTTGCGCAGTCCGACGATCTCGTCGGGGGCGGCGTCCCAACCGATGATGACCACCTTGCCGGACTTGCCCGCCGCCTGGATGGCCTGCGCGGCGCCGAGCACGCTCGGCTCGTTGGCGGCGAAGATGCCGGCGAGGTTGGGGTTGGCGGTGAGGATGTTCTCGGTGACCCGCCGCGCCTCGTTGACGTCACTGCGGCTGGGCTGCTGGCCGACCAGCTTGAGGTTGGGGAACTGCGCGAGGCCGGCTTTGAAGCCGTCGACCCGCTCGGTGTTGGTCTGCGAGCCGGGTTGGAACTCCACCAGCGCCACGTCGTGGTTGCCGGGGCCCAGCTCGGTGGCGAGCAGCTTGGCGGCCTCGACGGCCGACGCCTTGTTGTCGGTGGCGAAGAGCGGCACCCCCGACGGCTGCGGGCTGGTGCCCGAGTCGATCATCGCGACCGGGATGTTCGCGCCGAGCGCCTGGTCGGTGGCCGGGGCCAGCGCGCGGGAGTCGGTGGCCGCGTAGACGATCCCGTCGACCTTCTTGGTGACGAAGTTCTGGATCAGGTTGACCTGCCCTTCGACGTCGGTCTCGGTGGTCACCCCGTCCCACTGGACCGTGACGTCGCCGGCGCGTTGGGCAGCGCACTCGGCGCCCGCCTTCACCGTGTTCCAGTAGTCGGCCCCGACCGCCTTGGGCACGACGGCGAGCTTCAGCGGCCCGGAGGCTTCCTTGGTCGCGCCGTCGTCTCCGTCGCGGACCTCGACCCCGCCGCAGGCGCCGAGTAGGGCGACCGCCGTGGCGGCGGCGAGGATGGCCTGCGCGCGCAGGAGGTTACCTCGTGGACGTCGGCTGGTGGTGGTGTGTGCCATGGTGTGCGTCCTTCCTCTGTCGAGCTGCGGGAACGGCATGTCAGCCCCGTGACTCCAGCCGCCGACGGCGGTACTGGTCGAAGTAGACGGCAGCCCAGATGATCAGGCCGACGATCACCTGCTGGTAGTGGATGCTGATGTCGAGCAGGACGGCGCCGTTGCGCACCAGTGCGATGAGGAAGGCGCCGATGATCGTCCCGACGATCCGGCCCTGCCCGCCGAACAGACTGGCGCCGCCGATGACTGCGGCAGCGATGACGTCGAGTTCCAGCGAGATGCCGTAGTTCGGCTGGCCGGAGTTGACGCGGGAGGCGGCAATCATGCCGCCAAGACCGACCAGGACACCCGCCAGGACGTACACGTAGGTCAGGTGACGGCCCACCGCGACGCCCGAGCGGCGGGCCGCTTCCAGGTTGGAGCCCATCGCGTAGGTGTACTGCCCGAAGCGGGTCTGCGAGAGCAGGAAGGCGACCCCGACGGCGACCACGGCGGTGATCACGACGGCGAACGGAATGCCGATGATCTCCCCGTTGCCGAGCAGCTGGAACGACCGGGGCAGCCCGTAGACGCCGACCGCGCCGGTGATGATGAAGACCAGGCCCCGGCCGACCGACATCGTTCCCAGCGTCGCGATGAACGGGGGTATCCGGGCGACGGTGATCAGCAGCCCGTTCAGCAGTCCCGCCAGGGCGCCGACACCGATCGCGACCGCCGTCGCCGCGAGCAGCGGAAAACCCAGATCCCGGACGACCATCGCACCCGCCACGCCGGCGAGCGCGGCGACCGAGCCCACCGACAGGTCGATGCCCCTGGTGATGATGACCATTGTCTGCGCGGCGGCGATGATGGCGATCACCGCGGTCTGCGCGCCGATGTTGAAGAGGTTGTCCGCCGTCAGGAAGTACGGACTGGCGAAGCTCAGCGCGATGAACAGGACGATGAGCGCGGTCGCGGCGGTGAACTCGGACAGCGCGTGGGAGACGCGTTCGCGTAACCAGTCGTTGAGCGCGCCGCCCTGGGTCTGATCGGTCGCCTCGACGGCACTCATCGCCGGGCCCGGCTCTCGTCCACTGTGTCCCCGGCTCGGCACGCGCCCCCGCCGGTGATTGACGCTCTCCCTCGCAACCGGACCTCCCCAGGAAGTCACACACGGGGCCACGCCCCGCAGCGCCTGCACGATAGATCGGATGTTTCCTGTGATCAGGCGTTACCTTGCCATGGCCACACTCGTGTTGCCAAGGTCCTACCGCCATGTTGTGGCATCGTTATGCGTGTCTCGAAGGCGATATACGTCGGACCAAAAAATCGTTGCCCGTGGCCGGGTGGCGGCGAGCGCCACATCCGGACACGCTGTTAACGGTAACGTCCGACCAGGGCGGCGCGGACGTGCTCATCGAAGGGCCTCGCTTCCCGGTCACCACTCGCCTTGAGCATGTTATCGATAACATGCTATGTTCCGCCAAGGAGTCGAGGGCACGCCCCTCCCGTTCGGAATCATCGGCACCTCGAAGGGCATCGGGTCCTCTGACCCGGTCGACGGTCGGTGACCTGTCCGAGCCACACCTGTCCGGCGTACGCCGTGTTTCCGCGTCCCCGCACGCGGCCGCTCCGTCGTGACGTGCGCCCTCAGGAATCGCCGTTGTCGATCCATCGGGCCGTCCCGGGCACCGCCGAATCCCGCCCTGAACGGAACCCACGGACTGTCCACCACCGGTGCGGCAGCCCGACCTCGACTCCGCCGCCACCATCTCCGAAAGGCAGGACCATGGACAAGACCCCCGACGAACGCGCACCGCGACCCCGGTTCCGGGGCCGTCGGGCACTGGTGCCGCTCGCGGCCACCCTCGCGGCGGTCGCCGCGACGGTAGCGGTGACCTCCGCCGCCAACGCCGGCACCACCCTGGGCGCCTCGGCGGCCGAGAAGGGCCGCTACTACGGCGCGGCGGTACCCGCCTTCAAGCTGTCCGACAGCCAGTTCGCTGGCATCGTGAACCGGGAGTTCAACCAGCTCACTCCCGAGAACGAGATGAAGTGGGACGCCACCGAGCCGCAGCAGGGCCGGTTCAGCTACGGCGGCGGGGACCAGATCGTCGCCCACGCGCAGTCGCACGGCATGATCGTCCGCGGCCACACGCTGCTGTGGTACCAGCAGCAGCCGGGCTGGGCGCAGGGCATGTCCGGCACCGCGCTGCGCAACGCCGCCATCAACCACGTCACCCAGGTCGCCACCCACTTCCGCGGCAAGATCTACGCCTGGGACGTGGTGAACGAGGCGTTCGCCGACGGCGGCAGCGGCGGGCGACGCGACTCCAACCTGCAGCGCACCGGCAACGACTGGATTGAGGCGGCGTTCCGTGCCGCCCGCGCCGCCGACCCGGGCGCCAAGCTCTGCTACAACGACTACAACACCGACGGCGTCAACGCGAAGTCCACCGGCATCTACAACATGGTGCGCGACTTCAAGTCCCGCGGCGTACCGATCGACTGCGTCGGCTTCCAGTCCCACCTCGGCACCTCGGTGCCGGGCGACTACCAGGCGAACCTGCAACGCTTCGCCGATCTGGGCGTCGACGTGCAGATCACCGAGCTGGACATCACCCAGGGCTCCAACCAGGCCAACGCGTACGCCCAGGTCACCCGGGCCTGCATGGCCATCCCCCGCTGCACCGGCATCACGGTGTGGGGCGTACGGGACAGCGACTCGTGGCGCGGTAACGACAACCCGCTGCTGTTCGACCGTTCGGGCAACAAGAAGGCGGCGTACACCTCCGTCCTCGACGCCCTCAACGCGGGCATCGGCAACCCGACCACGCCGCCGCCGACGACGCCGCCGCCCACCACTCCTCCGCCCACGACGCCGCCGCCGACCACCCCGCCGCCCACCGGTAGCGGCTGCACCGCCTCGGTGTCGCTGAACTCCTGGAACGGCGGCTTCGTCGCCACGGTCAAGGTCAACGCCGGTTCGACGGCCGTGCGGGGTTGGACGGTCCGGGTCACCCTGCCCTCGGGCACCGCCGTCACCAACACCTGGAGCGCGCAGGCCAGCGGCTCCTCGGGCACGGTGGACTTCCGCAACGTCGACTACAACGGCCAGATCGGCGCGGGCGCCAGCACCGAGTTCGGTTTCCAGGGCACCGGCGCCAGCCCGTCCGGCACTCCCACCTGCACCGCGAGCTGATCCGTCCCCTCTCAGCTCACCCCCTGGGCACCCCCGGAGCGTCGCGGACCACCGCGCGCCCCGGGGGTTCCCCGTCGTGGGGTGAGCCGGCGAGCGATCCGGGACGCCTGCCTCAGGCGTCGAGGCTCGCGCGGACGGCGGCGGTGAGCCGGTTGGCGCGCTCGTCGCCTGCGGACAGCATCTGGTTGACATCGTCGCCACCACCCGCTTCGCCGGCGGCCTCATCCGCGGCGCCCTCGACGCGGCCCGGGAACGCGACCACGTGCTGCTGATCACCGCGACGCAGGGCGACGCCACGTTCGAGCAGTACGCCATCGAGGCCATGCTCGACCGGCAGGTCGACGGGGTGATCTATGCGGCGATGGCCACCCGGCGGCTGACGGTGCCACCGGCCATCCGCGGCGGCTCGGTGGTGCTGCTCGACGCCACCAGCTCCGACGGCCTGCCCTGCGTGCTTCCCGACGACGACCGGGCCGGTCGCGCCGTCGCCATCGGCTTCCTCGACCACGTCGACGGGGCGTTCATCGGCGCGCTCAGCGACCCCGTTCCGGTGCGCTACCACCCGTCCACCGGGCCCATCCTGCACCCGGCGGAGGCGGACGCGGCGAACTGACCACCGGACCGCCTCCGTACGACCACCGCTCGCCCGCGCGTCCGCCCGGCGACCTCTCGACGGGCCGGACGACGACAGGCCCGGTCCGGGACGGTGTCGCCCCGGACCGGACCTGTCGGTACTGCTGCCAGCGCCTACGTCAGCGCCCTGACCAGACCGGCTAGCCCTGCATTCCGCACGTCGGGGTCTGTCATCCGAACGGTGTAACTTCTCTCCGTTCTATCGATGATGTTGGGCTGTTTACCGGCGGGCGGCGGAGATCCGGCCGTCGAAGGTGATATCGAAGGCGTTCAACGCTGCTTTCCAGCGGTTGGACCATCGGGTGCGGCCCTTGCCGGTGGGGTCGAGGCTGGTGACCGCGAGGTAGAGGATTTTCAGCGCGGCCTGCTCGGTGGGGAAGTGCCCGCGGGCGTTGACCGCACGACGGAACCGGGCGTTGAGGCTCTCGAT
>NZ_JBNCKT010000087.1:0-24644 GCF_049841675.1 Micromonospora sp. DT4 | reverse complement strand
ATTTGTCGAGGACCTTCCATCGACGTGTCTCGGCGTGACGTTCCGCCCCCACCCAGTTACCCGACAGTCTCTGAGCCTCGGCGGCGATGTCCCGGACGGTCGGCCTCGACCCGGTCAGGACGGTGATCACGTCACTGCGCATACGTCGCATTCTGCCGCAACCTGCGGTCAGGAGCCGCCGCCACCGCCCCCGGAGTCCCCACCGCCCCCGGAGAAGCCGCCCCCGGAGTCGCCGCCGCCGAAAGAGCCACCACCGCCGGAGTCACCGCCGAAGAAGCCACCACCGCCGAAGAAGCCACCACCGCCGAAGAGGCCACCACCGCCGGAGTCACCGCCGCCGTCGGACCGGTCCCCGCCGCCGTCGGACCGGTCCCCGCCGCCCGAGTCGCCGTAGTACATAAGGGGGATGCCGGTGTCGGCGGGCCTCTGGCGCGGACCGGGCACGCGCCGAGGCCCCCGGTGGGGCGTCGCCGCCCGCAGCCCGCCGCGTACCTGGACCGCGCCGAACGCAATCGCTCCGGCGCCGAGAACCGTGATCGGCAGCGCGGCGGTGTCGCCGGCCAGGAGGACCGGCGCGGAGAGGCGCGCGCCGAGCGCGCCGAGCGCGCCGACCGCGCCGACCGCGAGGAGCGCGAGGAGCGCGCCGACCGCGAGGAGCATGCCGCCGGTCACCACCCGGCATCCGTTCATTTTCGGCACCGTAGCGAACCCGGGCAAGCAGGCCGCTTGGAACGGCCGTAGCACTAAGTTACCGACGGGTACCTGTGTTCAGGATCGCGTCCGGGGGACCTAGAGGTGACGACGGGTGCCACCAGGGGGCAGGATGGCGCTAGAGACCTATCCCACACACAACCGAGGGAACGCCTGTGGCTACGGAACGCAAGCGCCCGGTGATCAGCGACGGCCTACCGAGCCAGCTTCCGGACATCGACCCTGAAGAGACAAGCGAATGGGTCGAGTCGCTTGACGGTGTCATCGACGAGCGGGGAGCAAAACGCGCCCGCTACGTCATGCTGCGCCTGCTGGAGCGGGCCCGTGAGCGCCAGGTCGGGGTTCCGCCCCTGACCACCACCGACTACATCAACACCATCACTCCGGAACGCGAACCGTGGTTCCCGGGCGACGAGCACGTCGAGCGGCGCATCCGGGCGTACGTGCGGTGGAACGCCGCGATGCTGGTGCACCGGGCGCAGCGCCCGGAGATCGGCGTCGGTGGACACATCTCCACCTTCGCCAGCTCGGCGTCGCTCTACGAGGTGGGCTTCAACCACTTCTTCCGGGGCAAGAACCACCCGGGCGGCGGCGACCAGATCTTCTACCAGGGCCACGCCTCGCCCGGCATGTACGCGCGGGCGTTCCTGGAGGGGCGGCTCAGCGAGCACGAGCTCGACGGGTTCCGCCAGGAGTTGTCGCATCCGGGCGGCGGCCTCCCGTCGTACCCGCATTCGCGGCTGATGCCGGACTTCTGGGAGTTCCCCACCGTCTCGATGGGTCTCGGCGGCCTGAACGCGATCTACCAGGCCCGGTTCAACCGATACCTGCAGCACCGCGGCATCAAGGACACCTCGCAGCAGCACGTATGGGCGTTCCTCGGCGACGGCGAGATGGACGAGCCGGAGACGCTGGGCGCGATCGGCGTGGCCGCCCGCGAGGAGCTGGACAACCTCACCTTCGTGATCAACTGCAACCTCCAGCGGCTGGACGGGCCGGTCCGGGGCAACGGCAAGGTCATGCAGGAGCTGGAGGCGTTCTTCCGGGGCGCCGGCTGGAACGTCATCAAGGTGGTCTGGGGCCGCGAGTGGGACCCGCTGCTCGCCGCGGACACCGACGGCGCGCTGGTGAACCTCATGAACACCACGACCGACGGTGACTACCAGACGTACAAGGCGGAGTCCGGCGCGTACGTGCGGGAGCACTTCTTCGGCCGGGACGCCCGCACCCGCAAGATGGTCGAGCCGCTGAGCGACGACGAGATCTGGAACCTCAAGCGGGGTGGGCACGACTACCGCAAGCTCTACGCGGCCTACAAGGCGGCCACCGAGCACACCGGTCAGCCGACGGTCATCCTGGCGAAGACGATCAAGGGCTGGACGCTCGGCTCGCACTTCGAGGGCCGTAACGCGACCCACCAGATGAAGAAGCTGACGCTGGAGGACCTGAAGACCTTCCGCGACCGCCTCTACCTGGACATCCCGGACAAGGCGCTGGAGGACAACCCCTACCTGCCGCCGTACTACCACCCGGGCGAGAAGTCCGAGGAGTTGGCGTACCTGAAGGAGCGCCGCGAGCAGCTCGGCGGGTACCTGCCGTCTCGGCGGACCAGCACCAAGCGGCTGACCATCCCCGGTCCGGAGCGGTTCGCCGACGTCAAGCGCGGCTCGGGCAAGCAGAAGGTGGCCACCACGATGGCCTTCGTCCGCCTGCTCAAGGAGATCATGAAGGACAAGGAGTTCGGCAAGCGCTGGGTGCCGATCATCCCGGACGAGGCGCGCACGTTCGGTCTCGACTCGATCTTCCCGACCGCGAAGATCTACTCGCCGCACGGTCAGCGGTACACCTCGGTCGACCGGGAACTGTTCCTGTCGTACAAGGAGTCGACCTCCGGGCAGATCCTGCACGAGGGCATCAACGAGGCGGGTTCGGTCGCCTCGTTCACGGCTGCGGGCTCGGCGTACGCCACCCACGACGAGCCGATGATCCCGATGTACATCTTCTACTCGATGTTCGGGTTCCAGCGGACCGCCGACGGGCTGTGGGCCGCGGCCGACCAGATGGCGCGGGGCTTCCTGATCGGCGCGACCGCGGGTCGGACGACGCTCAACGGTGAGGGCCTCCAGCACGAGGACGGGCACTCGATGCTGATCGCCGCCACCAACCCGGCGGTGGTCGCGTACGACCCGGCGTTCTCCTTCGAGATCGCGCACATCATGGAGCAGGGCCTGCACCGCATGTACGGGGACGCGCAGGAGAACGTCTTCTACTACCTGACGGTCTACAACGAGCCGATCCTGCAGCCGGCCGAGCCGGCCGGGGTGGACGTGGAGGGCCTGCTCAAGGGCATCTACCGCTACTCCCCGGCACCGCAGGTCGACGGCCCGAAGGCAAACGTGCTCGCCTCCGGCAGCGGCATGCAGTGGGCGCTCAGGGCCCAGCAACTGCTCGCCCAGGACTGGGGGGTGGCCGCCGACGTCTGGTCGGTGACCTCCTGGACCGAGCTGCGTCGCGACGCGGTGGAGGCCGAGGAGTACAACCTGCTCAACCCTGGCGCCGAGGCCAAGGTGCCGTACATCGCGCAAAAGCTGGCCGACGCGGACGGGCCGAAGGTCGCGGTCAGCGACTGGATGCGTGCCGTACCGGACCTGATCGCCCGCTGGGTACCCGGCGACTACACGTCGCTCGGCACCGACGGCTTCGGGATCTCGGACACCCGGCACGCGCTGCGCCGGCACTTCCACGTCGACGCGGAGTCGATCGTGGTCGCCACGCTGCGTCAGCTCGCCCGCAGCGGCGCGGTCGAGGCCACCGTGCCGGCCGAGGCCGCCAAGAAGTACGCGATCGACGACGTCAACGCCGCCCCGGTGGGCGAGACCGGTGGCGACAGCTGATCCAGCACGACCAGGAAGGGCCCGGCGCCGGTGCGCCGGGCCCTTCTGGCTTCCCACGCCCCACCTGGGCCGATCATGAAGTTGTGGTGGGGGACAAAGCGGTGAAGTCACCTCGTCCCGGGCACCACAAGTCCATGATCGACGCACATGGGCGGGGGCGGCGGTGGGCCGGCGTCCCTGGCTGGGATCCGGACCACCGCCTTCGCGGGTGGCGCCGGGAGGATGGGCTCTCGTCAGCCGACGGCGGCCAGGTCGGTGAGCCGGGCCAGCGAGTCCTCCAGGTCGGCGCCGACCCGCCGCAGGCCAAGGCGCAGCAGGGCAGCTTTGACGGGTCCGGCGGGCCAGCGGACGACGATGAGCCGCACGACCGTCCCGCCCTCCTCCTCGTCCTCGGTGAGCTGGACGTAGATTTCGGTGCGCGCCTCCGCACGAGCACCGGCACCCTTGGCCCGCTCCCGCCAGCCGATCAGTGTCGGCTCCTGATAGGCGATCACCTCGGCCTCATGCGCCGAACCGCGCCCCGCCTGGACCAGTTGCCGCCGCCCGAAGCCCTCTCCCGAGAGCACTTCGGCCGCGCGAACCCCCGCCAGCCAGGCCGGCAACTGCTCGGCCCGCTGTACGACGTCCCAGACCACTTCCATCGGCGCCGCCACGTGCGCACTACGTTCCACGAGGATCATTTCCGTCTTTCCTCCAGTGAGGACATCCCACGATATCGGCACTCTATGCGCCAAATCGGACTTACTGGGACGGGTTCGGAAAAAGACACGCCGATCAACCATTGCGGATTGCGCCAGCCCGGCCTATGGCGCATTCATCGACAGCGCCCTAGAGTCCCGAACACGTTTCACGTTCACCGGGAGGGCGCATGTCGACCGCACCGATGCCCGAGTTCCCCGACGGCTTCCGCTGGGGTGTCTCCACGTCGGCCCACCAGATCGAGGGCGCCGTCACGGCAGACGGACGCGGCGCGTCCATCTGGGACACCTTCGCGCTCTCCCCCGGCCGGATCAGCGACGGCAGCAGCGGCGCGGTCGCCTGCGACCACTACCACCGGCACGCCGAGGACGTGGCGCTGCTGGCCGGTCTGGGCGTCGGGGCGTACCGGTTCTCGATCGCCTGGCCCCGGGTGCAGCCCGACGGCAGCGGCGCGACCGACGCCGCCGGCCTCGACTTCTACGACCGGCTGGTCGACGACCTGCTGGCCGCCGGCATCGACCCGGTGGCCACCCTGTACCACTGGGACCTGCCGCAACCCCTGGAGGACGTCGGCGGCTGGCTGCACCGCGACACCGCCGCCCGCTTCGCCGAGTACGCCGAACGCACCGCCGCCCGCCTCGGCGACCGCGTCCGGCTCTGGATCACGCTCAACGAGCCGTTCATCCACATGAGCCTCGGCTACGGCATGGGCGTACACGCCCCCGGCCGGGCGCTGCTCTTCGACGCGTTTCCCGTCGCCCACCACCAACTGCTCGGCCACGGGCTCGCGGTCGCCGCGCTGCGCACCAACACCACCAGCCCGGTGGCGATCGCCAACAACTACTCGCCGGTGCGGGTGCTCGGCGACAGCGACGCCGACCGGGCCGCCGGGGCCGCGTACGAGGCGTTGCACAACCGCCTCTTCACCGACCCGCTGCTCGGGCGCGGCTACCCGGACCTGCCCGGCCTCGACCCGGGCGTCGTCCGCCCAGGCGACCTGGACACCATCGAGGCGCCCATCGACGTGCTCGGGGTCAACTACTACAACCCCACGGGGGTACGGGCAGCCGAGGAGGGCTCGCCCCTACCGTTCGACCTGGTGCCGCTGGACGGCTACCCGCGTACCGCCTTCGACTGGCCGGTCGCCCCCGACGGGCTGCACGAGCTGCTCCGCTGGCTGCGTGACACGTACGGGGACGCGCTGCCGCCCATCGAGATCACCGAGGGCGGCTGCGCGTACGACGACGAGCCGGACGCGCACGGGCAGGTGGCGGACCCGGAGCGGATCGCGTACCTCGACGGGCACCTGCGGGCGGTCCGGGCCGCCATCGACGACGGGGTCGACGTACGCGGGTACTTCGTCTGGTCGCTGCTGGACAACTGGGAGTGGGCCGCGGGGTTCACCAAGCGCTTCGGGCTGGTGCACGTCGACTACGCCACCCAGCGGCGTACGCCGAAGTCGTCGTACACCTGGCTGCGGGACGTGATCGCGGGCAGCGCGCCGGGGTCGGCGCGGTGACCACCCTCGACCCGACGTCGGCGTCGCTGCCGGCGGCGCTCGCCGAGCCCACCGTGCCGGTACGACGCGGCTGGATCGGTCTGGTCTTCGCGGCCAACCTGGGCGTGTGGATGGCGTTCTTCACCCCGATCCAGGTGCTGCTGCCGCAGCAGATCGAGCGGATCGCGTCCGACCACAAGGAGACCATGCTGGCCGTGGTCACCGGCCTGGGCGCGTTGGCGGCGGTACTGGCCAACCCGCTCGCGGGCGCGCTGTCCGACCGGACCTGCCTGCGGATCGGAGGCCGGGAGTTCGGTCGACGGCACGTCTGGACCGCCGGTGGCGCGGTGCTCGGCGCGGCGGCGCTGGTGCTGCTGGCCCAGCAGCACACCATCCTGGGGGTCGCGGTCGGATGGGTCGCCGCCCAGGTGTGCTTCAACGCGATGCTGGCCAGCCTCACCGCCGCCATCCCGGACCGGGTGCCGGTGACGCAGCGCGGCGGCGTCTCGGGCTGGGTGGGCATCCCGCAGGCGCTCGGGCTGGTCCTCGGCGCGGTGCTGGTCACCGCCGTGGTCACCGGCAACGCCGCCGGCTACCTGGCAATCGCGGTGGCGATCCTGCTGCTGTCGCTGCCGTTCGCGCTGCTCACCCCCGACGACCCGCTGCCCCGCGCGCACCGCCCGGCACTGCGCGTCCGGACGCTGCTCACCTCGATGTGGATCAGCCCGCGCCGGCACCCGGACTTCGCCTGGGCGTGGATCACCCGGTTCCTGGTCCAGCTCGGCAACGCGCTGGGCACCCTCTACCTGCTGTACTTCCTCACCGACGGGGTCCGCTACCCCGACCCCGAGGGCGGCCTGCTGGTGCTGATCCTGCTCTACACGCTCGGCATGATACTGACCTCCGTGGTCGCCGGCCGACTGTCGGACCGCTCCGGGCGACGCAAGGTCTACGTGATCGTCTCCGGCCTGATCATGGCGGTGGCGGCGCTCCTGCTCGCCGTCGCGCCGGTCTGGCCGATGGCGATCGTCGCCGCGCTGCTGCTCGGCGCGGGCTACGGCGTCTACCTCTCGGTGGACGCCGCGTTGATCACCCAGGTGCTGCCCCGGGCCACCGACCGGGCCAAGGACCTCGGCGTGATCAACATCGCCAACTCGGCGCCGCAGGTGCTCGGGCCGGCGCTCTCCGCGCCGCTCGTCGTCCACCTGGGCGGCTACCCGACGCTGTACGCGGTCACCGCCGCAGTCACCGTGGTGGGCAGCGCCCTGGTGGTCAAGATCCGCTCAGTCGCCTGAGTCGGGGGGCCGTGGCCGAAAGCGCTCGCGCGCCGCCGTAGGCTGGAGGACGTGACGGTACGTGTGCGCTTCGCCCCCTCCCCGACCGGTATGTTCCACGTCGGCGGCGCCCGCTCGGCGCTGCAGAACTGGATCTACGCCAAGCAGCAGGGCGGGGTGTTCGTGCTGCGCATCGAGGACACCGACGCGGCCCGCAACAAGCCCGAGTGGACCGAGGGCATCCTCTCCGCGCTGGACTGGATCGGCATCTCCCGGGGCAGCTACGAGGGGCCCCACTTCCAGTCCGCGAACGCCGGCGAGCACCGCACCGCCGCCACCCGGCTCTACGAGTCGGGCCGCGCCTACTACTGCGACTGCACCCGCGAGGACGTACAGGCACGCACCGGCTCGCAGTACCAGGGCTACGACGGCTACCACCGCGACCTCGACCTCGGCCCGGGGCCAGGGCACGCGCTGCGCTTCCGTACGCCGGACGAGGGCACCACGGTGGTCGTCGACCTGATCCGCGGCGAGCCCACCTTCGAGAACAAGCTCATCGAGGACTTCGTCATCGCCCGTGGCGACGGCTCGCCGGTGTTCCTGCTCGCCAACGTCGTGGACGACATGACCATGGGCATCACCCACGTGATCCGTGCCGAGGAGCACCTGCCCAACACCCCCAAGCAGCAGTTGCTCTGGGACGCGCTCGGCGTCAAGCCGCCGGTCTGGGCGCACGTGCCCGTGGTGGTCAACGAGAAGCGGCAGAAGCTCTCCAAGCGCCGCGACAAGGTCGCCCTGGAGGCGTACCGCGACGAGGGCTACCTCGCGGGCGCGATGCGCAACTACCTCATGCTGCTCGGCTGGGCGCCCTCCGGCGACCGGGAGATCGTGCCCTGGTCGGTCATCGAGGACGAGTTCCGGCTGGCGGAGGTCAACCCCTCCCCCGCGTTCTTCGACGAGAAGAAGCTGCGCGCCTTCAACGGCGAGTACATCCGCGCGCTGCCCGTCGCCGAGTTCATCGACGCGTGCCAGCCGTGGCTGATCGGCACCGGGACGATCGCCCCGCCGCCGTGGCAGCCGGAGGAGTTCGACGCGGACGCCTTCGCCGCCGTGGCGCCGCTGGCCCAGACCCGGATCGCGGTGCTCAGCGAGATCGTGCCGAACGTCGACTTCCTCTTCCTGGCCTCGCCGATGATCGACGAGGCCGCCTGGACCAAGACGATGAAGGACAGCTCGGGCGAGCTGCTGGACGCTGCCGTGGCGGCTTTCGAGGCGCTCGATTCCTGGGACGCCGAGTCGCTGAAGTCGACGCTGGAGGCGGTCGGCGCCGAGCGCGGCCTCAAGCTCGGCAAGACGCAGGCGCCGGTCCGCGTCGCGGTCACCGGCCGCACCGTGGGCCTGCCGCTGTTCGAGTCGCTGGAGGTGCTCGGCCGCGAGCACACCCTGACCCGAATGCGCGCCGCCCGCCTCCGCCTCCCCTAAACCCCACTGCGCCCCGGGCTGCCGCAGCTGCCCCCCGCCCCGTCGATCATGGACTTGTGGTGCCGAGTTGGGCACCTTTACGGAGACTTCGTCCCCCACCACAACTTCATGATCGCCCCCGGCTGGGCGGGGCCGCGTCCGTAGCGGGCGGAATGCCGCAGCAGTGGTGCCGATCGACCGACTAGGCGGTGTCGCTTCTGCGGCGGCGGAGCAGCAGGGCACCGGCCAGGGCGACCAGTAGTGCCAGGGCGCCTAGCGCCCAGAGCCACCCGTTGCCGTTGGAGTCGGATCGCTCCTCGGCGGCCGCCACGGCGGACGCACTGCCAGGCGACCGCGAGACGGGCCCGGCGGCGGACGCCGTTGCCGAGGGCGAGCCGGCCGGGGCCGCCGAGGGGCTGGCGGACGGACTGGTGCCGGCGGCCGAGGGGCTGGCGGACGGGTCGGCGGCCGTGCCGGTGGTGAGGGTGAACCGCACCTCGCCCTTGATCGGGTGGCCGTCGCTCGACGGGAGCTGGTAACCGACGATGTAGAGCCCCGCCGCGCCGGGCGTGAACGGCACACGTACCCGGGTGCCGTCGAAGGTGGGCCCCCCTCCGGCGACCACATTGTCCGGTCCGGTTATTGTGACCTTCGTCATAGTGGGTGACGGCTTGGCCAGGAAACGAAGCTCGATCCGGGCGGGCGCGGTGGCCACCCGGGCGCCGTCGCGCGGATCGCTGCCGGTCAGCGAGTTGTGCGCGGCGGCCGGTGTCGCCGGAGCCAGCAACGACACACCGAACGCCACGCCGAGCACCACTGGCACGACGCGTGCCATTCGTGTAACCCTGCCCCCCATGAACCCCTCCGTAAGGGTACGATCCGCCCGCTGATCAAACAGCTCCTCATTAGTCGAGCAGAGATCGCAGATAGTTCCAAATACTGTTCCACAAGCTGCAATCCATCGACGTTCTGCGGAGTCTGTGAGAGTGGGACCGACCCGGTCGGTGCCGTCACCGGCCGACCGACCCGGACGTCACGGCGAAGCCATCCATCGAACGGGGCGAGGAGGCGAGATGGTCCGACAGATGAGGCGCCGGGTCGCCGTGCTGGCGGCCACGCTGGCGGCGGCACTGCTGACGCTCGGCGCCACCGGCCCGGCCAGCGCGGCGCCCGAACCGGCGCCGGCCGGTGTGGACATCACCGGCGAAGGGCTCACCGAGCCGCTGCGGCTACGGTCCGACACCCAGCCCGCGCACGTCCTCGCGGTCATCGACCAGGTCAACTTCTTCGGTCGTATCGGCATGCCGACCGGGCCCAAGGGCGCCGACCTGGGTCCGAAGTACACGGTCGTGGTGCTGGCCGGGGAGACCCCGAAGCAGAGCTACGACCTCTACCCGAAGGCGGCCGGCGGCCCGCGTGTCTACCGCCCGGCCAAGCAGCCGGACGGCCGCAAGACGAACGCCGGCTGGTTCCTCGGTCGACTCAACATGTCCGAGACGCTGCGCACCGCCGGGCTGCCGCTGGAGCGGCAGTTCGACACGGTCAGCGGCGGTGTGGGCGGCGGCGAACGGGTACTGCCGGAAGACACCATGGACCCGGTCCGGGACATCGACGAGGCGCTCGGCGAGTTGCAGCGGCTGCTGCTGCTCAACGTCGGGGTGATGCTGACCATCACGGTCGGCCTCGCCGGGATCGCCCTGCTGATCCGCCGCCGGACCCGTTGACGCGGCCATCGGAAGGCCCGGACGCGGTCAGCGGACGATAGCGCCGGGCCCCCGTGGGGTCAGCACCAACGGCGCGGCGGGCGCTCCCGTGGGGTGGCCCGCTGGCGTGGCCGTACCGGACCGTGTCGATGGGCACCCGCCCAGCCGGGCAGTTCACTGAGGCAACCGGCGACGACGGCGGACTCCGGCTCACCCAGGGCGGCCAGTTCGCCGGCCCGCTGGCGCGGGATCTCCTCGTCCGGTCGCCCGGTCGGCGCCTCCGTCGGGTGCGCCGCCGCCGGGCCGACCGCCCGGCGAGGCTTGCCGGCCACCTGCGGGTCGTGGTGCCCCAGCCGGCAGGGCTCGCCCTGGGCGCAGCCGTGCTCGGCCTCCCCGTGCGCCATCCCCGGTCTCCTCACGCTCGCACTCACGCGCAGGTGCTTCCCCCGTACGTGCCCTGTCACCGTACTGGCCGGGACCGACGGGGTGTGCACGGCGTACCCCGGGGTCAGCGCTTCGGGCGGCGAGGGAACAGGGTCTCCCAGACCGGGAAGGCGACCAGCCAGATGAGGATCACGGTGGTCAGGCTGCGGATCCAGTTGCCCAGTTCACGGGTTCGTTCCGCATCGTTCACCCAGAGGATCGCCGCGCCGAGCAGACCGCACGCGACGGCCCAGCCGAGGAGTGGCTTGGCCCACTCCCGCCACTCGTGACGGGCACGGGCCCGACCGTCGCGGGGAGGCCGAACGGGCGGCGGACCACCGGCGAACCGGTGGGCGAAGCGCCGCGCGAACGCGACGTGCTGGCCTGCCTCGGGCGCGGCCTGTCCAACCAGCAGATCGCCGACCGGCTGGTGCTGGCGGAGAGCACCACCAAGACCCACGTGAGCCGGATCCTGGCGAAGCTGGACCTGCGCAGCCGGGTGCAGGCCGCGATCCTGGCCCAGGAGCTGGGCCTGCCCGCGCCGCCGCAGCCCTGAGTCCGGCGCGTTCCGGGGCCGCTGACCGGTGCCGGCGTGGGTGGCCTGCTCACGGCATGTCAGGCTAGAGCGGTGAGCACGGCCGAGGGTGGGGAGCTGGCGGCCACGCTGCGCCGGATCGAGCGTTCGGCTGGAGCGCTGGCCACTGCCAGCGTGGCCCGGATGGACGAGACGCTGCCGTGGTTCCGTGCCCTGCCGGCCGACCAGCGCTCCTGGGTGATGCTGGTGGCTCAGGCCGGCGCCCGGTCGCTGGTGCAGTGGCTGCGCGACGGCGGCGGCACGGCGGACAGCACGCAGGAGGTCTCCGACGACGTGTTCGACGCGGCGCCGCAGGCGCTGGCCCGGTCGATCACCCTTCAGCAGACCGTGGCACTGATCAAGGTGACCATCGACGTCGTCGAGGAGCAGGTGTCGCAGCTCGCCGCCGAGGGCGAGGAGCAGTTGCTGCGCGAGGCGGTGCTGCGCTTCTCCCGGGAGATCGCCTTCGCCGCCGCTCGGGTGTACGCGCGGGCCGCCGAGTCGCGCGGCGCGTGGGACGCCCGGTTGCAGGCCCTGCTGGTCGACGCGTTGCTGCGGGGTGACTCGCCGGACGTGCTGGCGAGCCGGGCCGCCGCGCTGGGCTGGGCGGACGCGCCCCCGGTCGCGGTGGCGGTCGGGCACTCCCCCGGTGGGGAGGTCTCCGCCGTGCTGCACGTGGTGTACCGGCTGGCGCGGCGGATCGGTGTCGAGGTGATCGGCGGGGTGCACGGCGACCGGTTGGTGATCGTGCTGGGTGGCGCGGCGGACCCGTTGAGCGCCACCGGCAAGCTGCTGGACGCGTTCGGTGACGGCCCGGTGGTGGTCGGGCCGGCCGTACCCAGTCTGGACGAGGCGACGGAGTCGGCGCGGTCCGCGCTGTCCGGTTTCCGGGCGGCGCCGGCGTGGCCGAGCGCCCCCCGGCCGGTGGCGGCGGCCGACCTGTTGCCGGAACGGGCCCTCGCGGGCGACGCGGAGGCCCGCCGCCGGCTGCGCCACGACGTGTACGCGACGCTGGTACGTGCCGGTGGCGAGCTGTTGGAGACTCTGGACGCCTTCCTGGCCGCCGGTGGCACGCTGGAGAGCGCGGCGCGGGCGCTGTTCGTCCACCCCAACACGGTGCGGTACCGGTTGCGCCGCATCGCCGAGGTGACCGGTTTTTCGCCGCTGTCGCCCCGGGACGCGTTCGCCCTTCAGGTGGCGTTGACCGTCGGTCGGCTGGATCCGGTGGTCCCGATGACCTCGTCCGTCCCGACCCAGACATTGACCCCGGCCGTCCGGAAATCCGCCCAAACCGGTGATGATCCCCGCCGATCTTTGTAAGAAACCTCCAAAGGTTCTAGTGCGGTTTGGTCGGCCCCGGCACAGCGCTACCCACGCGTATCCGGGAGAGTCATAGGCGTGCTCGCCGTACTTAGTCCCGGCCAGGGTTCGCAGAAGCCCGGCTTTCTCACTCCCTGGCTCGACCTGACCGGCACCGAGGCGCGACTGCGCTGGTGGTCGGCGCTGGCCGGCGTGGATCTGGTGCACCTGGGCACCGACGCCGACGCCGACGAGATCAAGGACACCGCCCGTACCCAGCCACTGCTCGTCGCGGCGGCGCTGCTCGCCGCCGAGCACCTGCCGCTGGACGACGTGGCGCTCACCGCCGGGCACAGCGTCGGCGAGCTGGGAGCCGCGGCGGTCGCCGGGGTGCTGTCGGCCGAGGCCGCGATCACCCTCGCCGGGATCCGTGGCCGGGAGATGGCCGCCGCGTGCGCGTTGGAGCCGACCGGGATGGCGGCCGTGCTCGGCGGTGACCCGGACGAGGTGCTGGCCGCGATCGACGCCAACGGACTGCACCCGGCCAACCGCAACGGCGCGGGCCAGATCGTCGCCGCCGGCGCACTGGAGGGGCTGGACGCGTTCGCCGCCGCGCTCCCGGCGAGGACCCGCGTCATCCGACTCCAGGTGGCCGGCGCCTTCCACACCCCGTACATGGCTCCGGCCGAGACCGCGCTGGCGACCGTCGCCGCCGGGATCGCCCCCGTCGACCCGGCCCGCATCCTGCTGTCGAACCTCGACGGCACCGCCGTCACCGACGGGCACGAGCTGGTGCGACGACTGGTCCGCCAGGTCACCGCGCCGGTGCGCTGGGACCTGTGCATGCGCGCCCTGGCCGAGCAGGGAGTGACCGGCGTGATCGAGCTGCCGCCGGCCGGCACCCTCGCCGGTCTGGTCAAGCGGGAGCTCAGGGGCGAGGGCGCGCCGGAGATCGTCACCCTGAACACCCCGGACGACCTGCCGGCCGCACGGGACCTGATCGCCCGCCACGGCACTGCGGGCCAACCGCTCGCCCCCATCGGAGGACACTCATGACCGGCAGTCGCATCGTTTCGATGGGGCACTACCAGCCCTCCCGGGTGGTGACCAACGACGACATCGCCCAGCTCGTGGACACCAACGACGAGTGGATCCGCGACCGGGTGGGCATCGCGACCCGACGGATCGCCGACAGCGAGACGGTGGCCGACATGGCCGCCGCGGCCGCCGGCAAGGCCCTGGCCAACTCCGGGCTCAGCGCCGCCGACATCGACCTGGTCGTGGTCGCCACCTGCTCCTCGATCGACCGGAGCCCCAACGTGGCCTGCCGGGTCGCCGGCAAGCTGGGCATCGCCGCGCCGGGCGCGTTCGACGTGAACACCGCCTGCTCGGGCTTCGCGTACGCCCTGGGCACCGTCGACCACGCCATCCGGGCCGGCGCGTCGCGCAACGCGATCGTGATCGGCGCCGAGAAGCTGTCCGACTTAACCGACTGGACCGACCGCTCCACCTGCATCATCTTCGGCGACGGCGCCGGCGCCGCGGTGGTCACCGCCACCGCCGACGACGAGCCCGCCGGCATCGGCCCGGTCGTCTGGGGCTCGGCGCCGGAGAAGAGCGACGCGGTACGCATCGAGGGCTGGCGCCCGTACATCCAGCAGGAGGGTCAGTCGGTGTTCCGCTGGGCCACCACCGCGCTGGCGCCGCTCGCGCTCCAGGCGTGCGAGCGGGCCGGGGTGGACCCGTCGGAGCTGGCCGCGTTCGTGCCGCACCAGGCCAACACCCGGATCATCGACGGCATCGCCAAGCGGCTCAACATCCCCAACGCGATCATCGCGAAGGACATCGTCGAGTCCGGCAACACCTCGGCGGCGAGCGTGCCCCTGGCCCTGTCGAAGCTCGTCGAGCGGCGGGAGGTGCCCTCGGGCGCCCCGGTCCTGCTGTTCGGCTTCGGCGGTGGCCTGACCTACGCCGGTCAGGTCGTCCGCTGCCCCTGAAGCCCCCTCGGGCGCGTACGCGCTCCAGGAGCGGCGGTCGGCGAGGCCGGCCGCCGGAGAACCCCCTATGAGAGGAACCAACCGCAATGACCCGTGACGAGATCACCACCGGCCTCGCCGAGATCCTCGAAGAGGTTGCCGGGGTGAACCCGGACGACGTGGCCGAGGGGAAGTCCTTCACCGACGACCTCGATGTCGACTCGCTCTCCATGGTGGAGGTCGTGGTGGCCGCCGAGGAGAAGTTCGGCGTCAAGATCCCGGACAACGAGGTGCAGAACCTCAAGACCGTCGGGGACGCCGTCAGCTTCATCGAGGCGCAGTCCTGATCATGAGTCGTCCTGACGTCGTCGTCACCGGGCTCGGCGCGACGACCCCGCTTGGCGGGGACGTCGCGTCGACCTGGGACGCCATGCTCGCCGGCCGCTCCGGGGTGAGTGCCCTCACCCAGGAGTGGGCCGCGCAACTGCCGGTGCGGATCGCCGCCCAGCTGGCCGTGGAGCCGTCCGAGGTGCTGGACCGGGTGAAGCTGCGCCGGCTGGACCGCTCGGAGGCGATCGCGCTCATCGCGGCGCAGCAGGCCTGGGCGGACGCCGGTCTGGCGGACTCCGGCCTCGACGGGGAGCGGCTGGCCGTCAGCGTCGGGTCCGGCATCGGCGGCGCCACCACCCTGCTCGCCCAGGACGACATCCTGGAGGCGTCCGGACCGCGGCGGGTGTCCCCGCACACGATCCCGATGCTGATGCCCAACGGTCCGGCCGCCTGGGTCGGGTTGGAGCTGGGCGCCAAGGCCGGCGTGCACACGGTAGCCAGCGCCTGCGCGACCGGCGCGGAGGCGATCGCGCTCGGCCTGGACATCATCCGCGCCGGCCGGGCCGACGTGGTGGTGGCCGGCGGCACCGAGGCGGTCATCCACCCGCTACCGATCGCCGGCTTCAGCTCGATGCGGGCCATGTCGACCCGCAACGACGAGCCGGAACGGGCCTCCCGCCCGTGGGACACCGGCCGCGACGGCTTCGTCCTCGGTGAGGGCGCGGGCATCGTGGTGCTGGAGCGGGCCGACCACGCCGCGGCACGGGGCGCTCGGGTGTACGCGCGCCTCGCCGGCGCCGGCATCACCTCCGACGCGTACGACATCGTGCAGCCGCACGCCGAGGGTGAGGGCGCCATCCGGGCCATCGCCCGGGCGATCGCGGACGCGGACATCGCGAAGCGGGACATCGTGCACGTCAACGCGCACGCCACGTCGACTCCGGTCGGCGACATGCTGGAGATCGGCGCGCTGCACAAGGCGCTCGGCGACCACCCGGTGCTGGCCGCGACGAAGTCGATGACCGGTCACCTGCTCGGCGCGGCCGGCGCGTTGGAGTCGATCGCCACGATCCTGGCCATCCGCGACAGCGTGGTGCCTCCGACGATCAACCTGGACGACCCGGAGCCCGGGCTCAGCCTGGAGGTCGCCGCGCACAAGGCACGCCACATGGAGATCCCCGCCGCGCTGAACAACGCGTTCGGCTTCGGCGGCCACAACGTGGCTCTGGTCTTCGCGCGGCCGTGAGACGGAGGCCGTGAGACGGCCGATCCGCGGGTTATCCGAAAGGGCCCCCTCACCGCAAGGGGGCCTTTTCGTATGCTCAGCCCCGATTGCGGGGGTGCTGCCGGGCGGTGCGCTCGTTGCCGCACACGCTGACGAATCAGGTCATCACCGGTACGCGCGGACGCCCCGCCTTCACAGCCAGTGCGTCAGCTCTTGCAGGTGGTGGCGGGCAGGCCGGGCACGGCCACCGGTGACCGGCCGCCCGGTCGGGCCTTGCCGGCCAGCACGGCGGCGAGCGCGGTCATCGACGCCCGGCTGGAGGAGTACGTCGCCAGCAGCGTCGGCGAGGTGGCCTTGGCCAGCACGTACGGGGTGTCCATGGCGACGGTGACCTTCGCGTCGGCGCTCAGGTCCTTCTCCCCGTCTCCGTAGCCGACCAGGTGCACCACCGTCCCGCCGCTCGGCTTCACGGTCACACCGGCCGCGGTCAGCGCGGCGGTGAGCGCGGCCCGGGTGCCGTCCCGCCCACCGGAGGAGGTGACGGTGACGGGCCCGCGTACGGCGCCGCCGCAGGCCCCGCGCAGCACGGTGACCGCTCCGGCGGCCAGCGCGTCCGCCGCCGCCCGGTGCGCCGGGGTGTTGAGGGTGGACATCGGCTCGGTGGGGGCCGCCGCCAGCCGGAACTTCATGGTCAGCACCCGGGTGACCGCGTCGACGAGCCGGGCCCGGGGCAGCGACCCGTCGCGCAGGGCGGCGAGCAGCCCGTCGTACGCCTGGCCGACGTTCGGGGTCATGAGGATCAGGTCGTTGCCGGCGTTCAACGCCCGGACGGCGGCTTCGCCGGGCGCCCACCGCTTCGCCGGCGGCATGTTCATCCCGTCGGTGATCACCACGCCCTTGAAGCCGAGCTGACCGCGCAGCACGTCGGTGAGCAGCTTGTGCGAGAAGGTCGCCGGGGTGCCCGGGTCGATGGCCCGCGCGTCGAGGTGGCCGGACATCACGGCCATCGCGCCGGCGTCGAACCCGGCGCTGAACGGCGGCCACGCGCCGCTCTGCAACGCCGCCGCGGACTGGGTGAGCACCGGCAGGTCCTTGTGCGAGTCGTCCGCGCTGTGGCCGTGCCCCGGGAAGTGCTTCAGGGTCGCCGCGACGCCGCTGGCCTGCAAGCCCCGGACCGCGCCGCCCACCTGCGCGGCGGCGATCTTCGGGTCGGCGCCGAACGACCGCGAGCCGATCACCGTGCTGCGGGTGGCCAGCACGTCGGCCACCGGGGCGAAGTCGATGTTGATGCCCATGGCGGCGAGCTCGGCGCCGGCGGCCCGCCAGGCGGCCTCGGTCAGCTTCGGGTCGCCAGCCGCGCCTGCGGCGAGGGCGCTGGGCAGGATGGTGACCCCGTCGGTGACGCGGGTGACGACGCCGTACTCCTGGTCGGTGCCGATCAGGAAGGGCGCCGGGCCGGTGGCCAGCCGTCCGGCGGCGCCGCGCAGCCCAGTGGTCAGCTCGTGGACCTGCTTGGGGTTGTCGACGTTCGTGGTCTCCTGGTTGCCCTTGGTCGGGTCGTCAGCGCTGAAGCCGACCAGGATCAGCCCGCCGAGGCGGTACTTGGCGATCATCTCCGCGGGGGTGTCGACGCCGGCGAGCGCCTGGTTGCCGGCCGCCGAGCCGGTCGAGACCTTCGTGGCCGAGTCGCCGTACGCGTACGGCATCAGCACCTGCCCGGCCAGGTCCTCGTCGGAGAGCGTCGCGACCAGCGCGGCGGCCCGGGCGGCCGGGTCGTCGGTGGGGGGCGAGGCGGGGGCGCTCGGGGCCGCCGACACGCCGGTCGGGCCGGGCGTCGGGTCGGGGTCCGGGGTACCCGAGCAGCCGGAGACGAGCAGGGCGGTCAGGGCGGCGACGGCGACACCGGCGTGTCGCGGGCGAATCGGCACGCCGCCCATCCCACCAGTTCCCCCGTATCGGGGCAACTTGACCCTACCGGCCGCAGCGCCCGAGAGCGTCTGGCCAGCGGGCGATGGCGAACGTCAGCCGACCCGCGTGAGCAACGTCACCGGCGCGCCGTCACCGGCGTACCGGTAGGGCTCCAGGTCAGCGTCCCACGCCGTGCCGAGCGCCTTGTCGAGGGCGTGCGACAACGCCTCCGGGGCGCGGGCGGAGGCCATCAGGGCCCGTAGCCGGTCCTCGCCGAGCTGGATGTCACCGGCCGCGCCGACGGTGGCCCGGAACAGACCTCGAGCGGGCACGTACATGAAGCGCTCACCGTCGGCGCCGGGACTCGGCTCCTCGGTGACCTCGAAACGGATCATGGGCCACTGCCGGAGGGCAGCAGCCAGCTCGGCGCCTGTCCCCGGACGGCCGGTCCACCCGCACTCGGCCCGGCGGGCGCCGGGGTCGACGGGCTGAGCCGTCCACTGCAGGTTGACCGGCGCGGCTAGGACGCGCGCGATCGCCCACTCGACGTGCGAGCACACGGCGAGCGGGGTCGAGTGGACGTATACGACGCCACGCGTTGGCACGGTGACCTCCCGGAGAGCGAGGTGCGTCTTCCCCTACGACCTCATCCACCCGAGTGGTTGCTGCAACACATGATGACTCCTGTGACGGATGGTGCGCCAGGGAATCGGAAAAAACGCCTCCCGGAATAGCCGGACGGGTGGTCTCCGTTGCCTCTCAGGACACCGCGACGACCAGCCTGATGTCGTGGTCCTGTACAGTTCCATCGGCGGCTTCTGCCGCGTTACACCTCTGCGGGCCGACCCAGTGTCACCCGCACACAGCCCCCGGACGTCCAGTCCTCCCGTACGTCTTGCAAGGAGTACCTCCGTGGCGAGCAACACCTCTAAGACCGCGCGCGCGTCCGTCCGGGCCGGCCAGGCTGGCCAGGGTGGCGCCCTCAGCGTGCTGGGCGAGTTCAAGTACCTCATCCCGCTCAACGGCGGCAAGCACGCCTACGTGCGCAACCTGACCAACGGCAAGACCGCGCACCTGCGCACCGACTCCGACGCCTTCGTCGAGGAGATCCGGGCGCTGGCCGCCGCCGGCCACGCCGCCAAGATCCGGGCGGAGATCAACAACCTGGCCAGCGTTCACCCGAACGACGGCTGGGAGGCCACCGAGAAGCGTCTGGTCGCGGCCGGCGTCTTCGAGGGCTGAGCCCCTCCCCCACCACAGCACCAGCAAACCGCCCGCCGGGAGTTCCCGGCGGGCGGTTTCGCGTCCGGGCTCTAGGCCGGGTCGAGCAGGGCGACCTCGCCGGTGCTCAGGTCGTAGAGGCCGCCGACCACGGCCACCCGGCCGGCGGCCACCGGCCCGGCCAGCAGGTCGTCCTCTCGCAGCGTGTGGACCGTACGCCGGACGTGCCGGCGGATCGACAGGGGATGCACCGCCGGATCGTCGAGCCCCACCTCGGTGACCGCCGGGGCGATCTCGTCGACCAGGTGGGCCAGCGAGCCGCCGGGCCGCTCCCCCGTACGCAGCGCGTCCACCGCGGCGCCCACCGCTCCGCAGCGCTCGTGGCCGAGCACCAGCACCAGCGGTACGCCCAACTGGCCGACCACGTACTCGATGGAGCCGCACACCGCGCGGTCGAGCACGTGCCCACCGGTGCGGATCACGCAGATCGCGCCGAAGGTCTGGTCGAAGATCGCTTCCAACGGCACGCGCGAGTCGATGCAGCCGAGGACCACCGCGTACGGCTGCTGGTCGCCGGAGGCGGCGGCCGCGGCCGCGGCGGTGACGTCGTGGCCGTGCACGGGTTGGCCGCTGACGAACCGCCGGTTGCCGGTGAGCAGTTCGGCGAGCGCGGCGCGGGGCGTACCGCCGGCCTGCCGTCCGTGCCCCGCCACCCTCATGCCGTTCAGCTTGGCGCGCCGCCGACGGCCGCGGGTGGCGTCGGGAATGTTCGCTCCGGCGCGATTGGCGTGGTGTCATGGCGGGTAGCCGGTGTTACCGCCGGGTATCCCGGTGCTGGTGATGCCCGGGCGGCCCTCGGAGGTAGCGATGCCGGAGCGGTTCGAGGTCGGTATGCCCGACGGCGTACGGCTGCACGTCGAGACCACCGGGCCGGCGGATGCCCCGGTCACGGCCGTCCTGCTGCACGGCTGGACGCTGGACGGGCGGAGCTGGCACCGGCAGCTCGACGCACTCACGTCGTCGTTCGGCCACGCGGTGCGCGTGGTCACCTACGACGCGCGGGGCCACGGCCGGTCCAGCTGCATGCCGCTGCCCACGGCCACCCTGGCCCAGCTCGGCGACGACCTGGCCGCCGTGCTCGACGCGGTCGCGCCGAGCGGTCGAGTGGTCCTGGTCGGGCACTCGATGGGCGGCATGACGATCATGGAGTACGCGCACCGCCACCGGACGCACTTCGCCGCCCGTACGGCGGGCCTGGTCTTCGTCTCCACCACCGCCGAGGGGCATACGCACACCGTGTACGGGCTCTCGCCGCGCATCGCCCGGCTGATTCGGCTCGCCGAGACGACCGGCGCCGGCGTACTGGCGCGGTGCGGCTCGTGGCGTGCGCCCCGGGCGCTGTTGAACGCGCTGCGACCGAGCATCCGGTGGATACTCTTCGGCGACCGCTGCGATCCGTCCGACCTCCGGTTGGTGACCTCGGCGGTGGCTCGCGCCTCGCTGCGGTCGATCGGCGGTTTCCGGGCCTCGATCGGCGCCCAGCACCGGCTGGACACGCTCACCGCCCTCGGCCACCTGCCGGCCGCCGCCCTGGTGGGTGACCGGGACCGGCTGACCCCACCGCCGTGCGCCGAGTCGATCGCCGCCGCCCTGCCGGCCACCGAGCTGACCGTCTGCCCGGGCGCCGGCCACATGCTGATGTTGGAGCGCCCGGCCGAGGTGAACGCCGCGCTGACCGGGGTCCTGGGCCGGGTGGTGGCCGCGCCGTCGCCGCACGGGCACGGGCACGACGCGAGGGCCACGCCGTCGCCGCACGGGCACGACGCGAGGGCCACGCCGTCGCCGCACGGGCACGACGCGAGGGCCGTCACGGCGGGTCGCTGAGCACGTCCGCGCACCTCGGGCGCGGCGGGCCGGGGCGGGGGCCGTACCCTTCTGCGGTTGGCCCGCGCGGTTCGCGCCGCTTGCCGGCAACATCTAAGGAGCGTGCGTTGACCGACCAGACCGCCCTGGAGCAGGAGATCGCCGTCGAGCAACGGCACCTCGACCGGGTGTACGCCCGACTGGCCGAGCTGCGGCAGTCGGCGGTGCGCGCCGAGCGGGACGGCTATCGGATGGCGCGGGTGGGCACGTTCGGCGCGCTGGTCGAGCGCGACGCGATGGTCTTCCACGCGGCGCAGCGGCGGCACACCCTGGACGCCGAGCACGAGGGGCTGGTCTTCGGCCGCCTGGACCTGCGCGACCGGCAGGTGCTGCACGTCGGGCGGCTCGGCATCCGCGACGAGGATGCCACCACGCTCGTCGTCGACTGGCGGGCGCCGGCCGCCTCCGCGTTCTACCAGGCCACCCCCGCGCAGCCGCTGGGCGTCGTGCGGCGCCGCACCATCCAGTCGCAGCGTGAGCGGGTCACCCGGATCGAGGACGACCTGCTGGACCCGGAAGCCGCCGAAGAGGGGATGACGGTGGTGGGTGACGGCGCGCTGCTGGCCACCCTCTCCCGGGCCACCGGCCGGGGCATGCGCGACATCGTGGCGACCATCCAGCGGGAGCAGGACGAGGCGATCCGGTCGCCCGGCTCCGGTGTGACGATCGTCGCGGGCGGCCCGGGCACCGGCAAGACGGCGGTCGCCCTGCACCGGGCGGCCTTCCTGCTCTATTCCGACCGCAGCCGGTACGCCGGTGGCGGCATCCTGGTGGTCGGGCCGTCGACCGTCTTCGTCGAGTACATCGCCTCGGTGCTGCCGTCGCTCGGTGAGGACACGGCGACCCTGCACTCGCTGGGCACCCTCTTTCCGGGGATGACGGCCACCCGCACCGATCCGCCCGAGGTGGCGGCGGTGAAGGGCTCGCTGCGGATGCGCCGGGTCCTGGAGCGGGCGGCCCGCGACGCGGCGCCGGGGGCGCCGGGCGAGCTGCGGCTGCTCTACCGGGGAGGGCTGCTGCGGCTGGACCGCAGGGAGCTGGAGGCGATCCGTGACCGCGCGCTGCACCGCGGCGCCCGGCGCAACGAGGTCCGCCGCGCCGGCTTCGACGGCGTCTTCGCCGCGCTGTGGGCGCAGGCACGTCGGGTGAACATCGGCGGGCTGCCGGAGCAGCGGGCCTTCGAGGACGAGATCGCCGAGCGGCCGGAGTTCCGGGAGTTCCTCAAGGCGTGGTGGCCACGTCTGCACCCCCGGCACGTTCTCGGCTGGCTGGCCCGACCGGACCGGCTGCGCCGGTACGCCGGCGGGATCCTCTCCGGTGCGGAGATCCGGCTGCTGAGCACGGCGTACCAGAGTCTGGACACCGCGGGCCTGACCATCGCGGACGTGGCGCTGCTCGACGAGCTGGACGCGCTGCTCGGCAAGCCGGTGAAGCCGGCGCGGGCCCGGCGCGATCCGTTCCAGCTCGCGGGCGGCGTCCGGGAGCTGAGCACCGCCGCCGACCGGCAGCGGGCCGCGCGGGCGGCGGCCCGGGAACGGCCGGAGGACTACCGCGAGTACGCGCACGTCGTGGTCGACGAGGCGCAGGACGTCTCGCCGATGCAGTGGCGGATGATCGGCCGGCGTGGGCGGCTGGCCTCGTGGACGGTGGTGGGCGATCCGGCGCAGACCGCGTGGACCGGCGACCCCGAGGAGCTGACCCGGGCCCGCGACCAGGCGCTGGGCCGGCGCACGCGGCACGACTTCACGCTCACCACCAACTACCGCAACTCGGCGGAGATCTTCGCCGTGGCGGCGGCGGAGATCCGCCGGCTCTATCCGGACCTGTCCCTGCCGACCGCCGTCCGCTCCACCGGGATCGACCCGGTCGAGCTGGTGGTGCCGGCCGCCGGGATCGAGGCCGCGGTCGTGGAGGCGGCCACCGGCCTGCTGGCGGAGGTCGACGGCACGGTCGGCGTGATCACGCCGGTCACCCGCCGTGACGAGGTCGTCGGTTGGCTCGGCGCGCTCGCCACGACGCGGCTCCAGGTGGTGACCAGCCTGGAGGCCAAGGGCATGGAGTACGACGGAGTCGTACTGGTCGCCCCGAGCGAGATCCGGGCCGATCCGGGCTCCGGCGTGCGCACGCTCTACGTGGCGCTCTCGCGTGCCACCCAGCGGCTCACCACCATCGACCCGACCGGCTGACTGTCGCGTTGGTGGTGTCCGTGGGCGGGCCCGCCCGTACACTTGCACACATAGCGATGTGAGCATACATTTGACCCGGTCCCAGGCGGCATCGGAGGGTGGGTTTCGTGGGAGCAGGTCATGACCACCACCACGGGTCGATCGCCAACGCCGCCCACCAGCATCGGGGACGGCTCTGGGCGGCCTTCGGACTGCTCACCGCCCTGATGGTGGTCGAGGCCGTCGCCGCCTTCCACACCGGCTCACTGGCCCTGCTCTCCGACGCCGGGCACATGTTCACCGACGTGCTCGGCATCGGGATGGCGCTCGCCGCGATCACCGCCACCCGACGGGCCACCGGCGATCCGCAGCGCACGTTCGGGCTCTACCGCCTCGAAGTGCTCGCCGCCCTGGCCAACGCCGTCCTGCTCTCCGGCGTCGCGGTCTACGTGGTGATCGAGGCAATCGGCCGGTTCGGGAACCCGCACGAGGTGCTGAGCGGCCCGATGCTCGCGGTGGCCGTCCTCGGCCTGCTCGCGAACGTGATCGCGTTCGCGCTGCTGCGCACCGGCGCGCGGGAGAGCATCAACCTGCAGGGCGCCTATCTGGAGGTACTGGGCGACCTGCTCGGCTCGCTCGGCGTGATCGGCGCGGCCCTGCTCATCGCGGTCACCGACTGGTGGTGGGCCGATCCGCTGGTCGCGGTCGCCATCGGGGTGTTCATCCTGCCGCGCACCTGGCGGCTGGGGCGCGCCGCCGTCCGCATCCTGGTGCAGGCCGCCCCGGAGCATCTCCAGGTCACCGCCGTGCACGACCGACTGGCCGCGGTGCCCGGCGTGGTCGAGGTGCACGACCTGCACGTCTGGACGCTCACCTCCGGCATGGAGGTGGCCTCCGCGCACCTGACCATGGCGCCCGGCGCGGAGGTCGGCGCGGTGCTCACCGCGGCGCGTACCGCCCTGCGGGACGACTTCCGCATCGAGCACGCCACGTTGCAGATCGAGCCCGGGGCCGCCCCGGGCGTCTGCGGCTCCGTCGAGTGGTGATCGTGCGGGGCCTTGACCGTTCCACTGCTATCTCCGTGACGATGCACGCACCTTCCGTCGCAACGACTGCGCAGACCCCATCAGCACCGGTAGGATCTGTCCCGGCCACCACCCGGCGGCGCCCTCCCGGCGCCGGTGGCGGCCGCCGCCTAATCGCCCGACAGGGCGAACCGGGGAACCATGTTCCTGGGGTGCATCCGCGTCAGCGGTAGGGATCTTCCGTCCCGAACCCGTCAGCTATTGACCCGTAAGGCAAATAGTTGATGGTCAGGAGGCGGCGTAGCGGACTTCGGGCTTGCGGAACAAGGATTTCA